>NZ_CANLBV010000024.1 GCF_947488985.1 uncultured Vibrio sp. | reverse complement strand
CTTTTCATTACTTGGAGTAGCAGTTTCCAGCGAATATCAGTTAGCATTGTTCTTGGCATGGTATTGGTTATGGTTTTACTTTTGACAAAGCAAATTATAACTTTTTACCATACTGTTCAAAAAATACTCACGAAAGATCAACACGCCCGTGCTACCGAAGTTGGACTAAGCTGACCAATTAAATAATCAAATTGGTATAAGTTGTGTATGGCTGATATTAGAAAGGTATTAAAATATGATAGAGATTAAATTTTCGAAGAAAAAAAAGTAAAGCGATGATGTTTTGTGTGGAACAAGCTTTAGGAGCTGTTGAGCAGATTGTTGCTAGGCTAATTAAAGTTGCCAGGTTGGTTTATTTTTAAATAGATCCTGCGGGGGGAGGCTAGGTTGAGTTGTATTGAGATGCAATAGTTTTAGGCAAAAACGAAAAAAGCCAAGTCTTTCGACTTGGCTTTTGAATGTGGCTCCCCTTGCAAGACTTGAACTTGCGACATACGGATTAACAGTCCGCCGTTCTACCAACTGAACTAAAGGGGAATTATTTGTGTCAACATCAGGTCTTTAAAAGACCATTATTTGTTAAGCACCAAATAATGGTGCCTCGAGGCGGAATCGAACCACCGACACGCGGATTTTCAATCCGCTGCTCTACCGACTGAGCTATCGAGGCAAAAGAATGGTGCCGACTACCGGAGTCGAACTGGTGACCTACTGATTACAAGTCAGTTGCTCTACCTACTGAGCTAAGTCGGCACACTAAATTCTTTGCTTGAAGAGTAAACTCTTCATTAGAACCTCATTTAAATGAAGCCCTTGAAAATGGCTCCCCCTGCGGGACTCGAACCTGCGACATACGGATTAACAGTCCGCCGTTCTACCAACTGAACTAAGGGGGAATTATTTGTGTCAACATCAGGTCTTTAAAAGACCATTATTTGTTAAGCACCAAATAATGGTGCCTCGAGGCGGAATCGAACCACCGACACGCGGATTTTCAATCCGCTGCTCTACCGACTGAGCTATCGAGGCAAAAGAATGGTGCCGACTACCGGAGTCGAACTGGTGACCTACTGATTACAAGTCAGTTGCTCTACCTACTGAGCTAAGTCGGCACACTAAATTCTTTATGTTTTTGTCCGTGTTGCTACTCCCTGTTAAAGAGTGTTGACACCAACAAATCAAATTGTGGTGCCCGGAGGCGGAATCGAACCACCGACACGAGGATTTTCAATCCTCTGCTCTACCGACTGAGCTATCCGGGCAACGGGGCGCTATTAAACGGATTTTCTGCATAACCGTCAACTCCTTTTTTAAAAATAATTAAAAAAAACGTTCATTCGTTGTTTTTTTATTCAAAAGTGAGGGTTATGTTTTACCTTGGTTAAATTCTTTTTTGAATTGCGTTACTTTTTCTAGGTATCGGCGCGACTCTTTATTTGGATGCTTCTTGGTAAGCGCCCAGTAGGCTTGGCTCGGTTGCAGCGAGTTCAAGTCTTGCATTGCTCGCTTTCTGTCCTTGCTGAAGGTATTGAGCACGCCACCAGTACCTCCGTTGTAGGCTGAGATCATACTGTATTCAAGTGTTAATGGTTTTTTTACATCTTTCAAATAACGATTTTTAAGGATGTAAAAGTATGCGGTGCCAGCATCAATGTTGTTTTCTGGATTGAATAAGTACTCAGGGCTTGGTTCACCAGGTTTCTTTTTGACGTGTTCAAATACATCTCGACCAGCTGTTTTAGGTACCACCTGCATAAGACCATACGCATTAGCCCAGCTTACGGCGTACGGGTTGAAGCTACTCTCTGTCTTGATGATGGCGTAGATTAAATCTTCAGGGATGTCATAACGCTGAGAGGCTCGTCGAACGATGTCGGCATATTGATAACTACGTTGGCTAGCATGATCGGCTACCATTGGGATTTCAACGTAGTAGGCTTTTTTAAAGTCGACTTCTTTGGTCTTTAGATTATTCGCAATCAGGTAATCCGCAAACTGGTTTGCTCGCCAAGTCCATTGAATAGGCTTTTTTTCTTGGTCTACGACCTGATTATAGAGGAAAGGTTTGCCTTCTAGCTTGATGCTTTTAGAAGAGAATAGATCGACATGTGCCGGATCATCTGGCGTCAAAAGGGTCGTCATGATCGCATTTTTGAGGTGTTTTTTCGGATCGGTAGAGGAAACCGTTTCCACCGTTATCAGGCCTTGGCTAAAATTTACTTCTGAACGGCTTAAGTAATTATCTATGTATTTCACATAGTTACTCTTACCTGCTATCTTGATTTCACTGCTACCCCAACGTTTTTGAATATTACCTGAAAAGCTATCTATTAATGAATCTAGCGCCCCGGTATCTTTTTCAAATTGTCCGGGTAGTTCTGCTAAATTCTTCACAAACCGGTTGGTTGGCTCGTAATTTACATCATAAATGCTTTCGATAAATTCACGACTGCACCCAGTTAACAACATGGCTGTTAGGAAGTAACTTAGCTTTTTCATAGTCCCTCATGCAAAAATGACATCGTAGCGCTAACTATGATGTCATTAAAATATGCTTAAATAAACGTCTTATTCGCTTGGTGGAGTATAACCATCAATCACGACATCTTTACCTTCGAAAAGGAAGTTAACCATCTCTGTTTCTAGAAGTTTACGATGCTCAGGATCCATCATATTCAGCTTCTTTTCATTGATAAGCATGGTTTGTTTGCTTTGCCATTGTCCCCAAGCTTCTTTAGAGATGTTGTCAAAGATGCGCTTACCTAAGTCACCAGGGTAAAGTTGAAAATCTAGGCCTTCAGCATCTTTCTGGAGGCGAGCACAAAATACAGTGCGGCTCATAGTGGTTCCTCTTATCGCGTTCGTTGATTCAAACGTCGTCGTTCAGTTCAAAGGGTAGGCTCTCAATAAGCTGCTTAACAGGAGCGGCTAGGCCAATTTCTTCCGGTTTTGATAAGTTATACCAGAGACCTTTAGTCCCTTCCATTATCAAATCTGGTTGTTTATCTAATTTTACTAATACTGGTGTGATATCTAAGTGGTAGTGGCTGAAAGTGTGCCTAAACGCAATCATGGTCTTGATCGAATTGGTTTCAGTGTCTTTGATCGAACGAAGATCGAGTTGATGTTCGATCTCTGCGTTTTCATTTTGAGGAAAACAGAACAATCCGCCCCAGATACCAGATTGAGGGCGCTGTTCGAGCCATACTTGGTTGTCGTGATACAGAATCACAAACCATGTTTCTTTTACTGGTTTTTCTTTCTTAGGTTTTTTGCCCGGGAAGTCGAGTTGTCTATCAAGCTTTTTGGCTTCACACATGCTTTCAATCGGGCACAGAGTACATTTAGGCTTGCTACGAGTACAAACCATAGCTCCCATGTCCATCATTGCTTGATTGTACTTATCGACATCTTGATTGGGAGTGTGTGCTTCTGCGTGTTCCCACAGCTGATTTTCAACTTTCTTTTGTCCAGGCCAACCTTCAACGGCAAAGCTTCTTGCAAGCGTTCGCTTCACATTGCCATCAAGAATTGCATGAGGAAGTTTATGAACGGAAGACAGCACCGCAGCTGCAGTCGAGCGACCAATACCCGGTAGCGCGTTCATCTCTTCGATAGACAGCGGAAACTCCCCACCATACTGCTCAGCGACGATCTTGGCTGCTTTGTGAAGGTTACGAGCTCGTGCGTAATAACCAAGCCCAGTCCATAAGTGGAGCACCTCGTCTTGTTCGGCGTTCGCTAGGTCAATAACCGTCGGGAAACGTTCCAAGAAGCGTTGGTAGTATGGAATCACCGTGGCAACCTGAGTCTGCTGAAGCATGATTTCAGATAGCCAAACGGTGTAGGCGGTTTTGTTTTGTTGCCAAGGTAATTCTTTACGCCCGTAGGCGTCATACCACTTTAATATGGCGGTTGCGAAAGGAGTCACGACATGCTCTATGCTTTGCTATTATTAGAAGCGAAATTGCACCACACTTAACGTTGGATGTAAAACAGACAAATTGTGTGGGAATTTATCCACGGAAAGACTTGCACCGAAGGCAATTCTTTGGATAATCCCCGCTTTGATTAATCAATGTGCAGGCAAAAATCAATGAGTGAAGTGACCACTAACGAATATACTGAAGACGGCAAACTGGTTCGTAAGATCCGTAGTTTTGTTCGCCGCGAAGGCCGCTTAACCAAAGGCCAAGAAAACGCGATGAATGAATGTTGGCCAACAATGGGTATCGACTACAACCCAGAGCTTCTTAACTGGAAAGAAGTCTTTGGCAACGATAACCCAGTTGTACTAGAGATTGGCTTCGGTATGGGTGCATCACTGGTTGAAATGGCAAAGAACGCACCTGAGAAAAACTTCTTAGGTATTGAAGTTCATAGCCCAGGTGTTGGTGCTTGTTTAGGTACAGCACGTGATGCTGGCGTAACTAACCTGCGTGTAATGTGTCACGATGCAGTAGAAGTATTTGAACACATGATCCCAGATAGCAGCCTGCATACACTGCAACTGTTCTTCCCTGACCCATGGCACAAAGCTCGCCACCATAAACGTCGTATCGTTAAGGCTGAGTTTGCAGAGATGGTTCGCGGTAAGCTGCAACTTGATACTGGTATTTTCCACATGGCAACAGACTGGGAAAACTACGCAGAACATATGATTGAAGTGATGAACCTTGCTCCTGGCTTTGAGAACATCGCTGAAGATGGTGATTACATCCCTCGTCCGGATGAGCGCCCGCTCACTAAGTTTGAAGCGCGTGGCCACCGTTTAGGTCATGGTGTTTGGGACATTAAGTTCAAGCGTACTCAGTAATTCTAACTCACAGCTAATGAAGGTGGATCTTAATTAGAATCTTCCTCCATACCTTGTGAAATGGATAAAGCCAACATTATTCCAGTGTTGGCTTTTTTATCCTTAGGCTTCTATTGCTATTGCTATTGCTATTGCTATTGCTATAGAGATTTAAGGATAAAATTATACCTTACCCATTAAGAATCAATAATATAGAAGTGCCCTATATGAAACCAACTCAAGCTATTTTGGCCGAGATCCTAGAAGAAGTTCGCCCTTTAATTGGTCAGGGAAAGGTCGCAGATTATATTCCTGCATTGGCTCGTGTATCGAACCAGAAACTGGCGATTGCGGTATACACCAATGAAGGTGAAGTGATTCAAGCTGGCGATGCCAATGAAGCCTTTTCTGTGCAATCAATCTCTAAAGCTTTAAGCCTGACGTTGGCGATGGTGTTGTATAAGCCTGAAGAGATATGGCAGCGAGTAGGTAAGGAGCCTTCAGGACAAGCCTTTAACTCGATGATTCAACTTGAGATGGAGCACGGCATCCCTCGTAACCCGTTTATTAATGCAGGCGCGATTGTCGTGGCTGACTTATTACAAAGCCGTCTATCAGCACCAAGACACCGTTTATTAGAATTTGTGCGTCAGCTATCAGGTGATACTCATATTGTGTATGACAAGGTTGTGGCGGCTTCTGAGATGATGCACAGCGATCGTAATGCTGCTATCGCTTATTTGATGCGTTCATTTGGTAATTTTGAGAACGATGTTATCCCGGTACTTAACAATTACTTTCATGCTTGTGCGCTTAAAATGACCTGTGTCGACTTGGCGAAGACCTTTAGCTATTTAGCAAACAAAGGTGTGTCGGTTCAGACCAAGAAAGAGATCATCACGCCAGTTCAAACCAAACAGCTGAATGCTTTGCTCGCCACATGTGGCTTGTACGATGGGGCGGGAGAGTTTGCTTATCGTGTTGGTATGCCAGGAAAGTCTGGCGTCGGTGGCGGTATTATCGCTATCGTTCCGGGCGAGATGACGATTGCAGTGTGGTCTCCAGAATTGGATCCTTCGGGCAACTCGCTTGCAGGAACCAAGGCATTAGAGCTGCTTTCAGAGCGTATTGGTCGCTCTATTTTCTAAGAGAAAGGTACGAGATTCGAGCACGGACTTCGTCCTATAGAATGCTATGCTCCTAGAGGGTTCATAAAACAAAAAGGGTTGACCCTAAAGCCAACCCTTACACAATACTTCTCGAATCTCGAATCTCGAATCTCGAATCTCGAATCTCGAATCTCGAATCTCGAATCTCGAATCTCGAACTATTCGTCTTCTTCAGTCATAAAGGCTTCCAGCAAATCATTTAAGAAAAGTTTGCCTTTTTCAGTGATCTGCCAGTGCGTGTCGCTTTCATTTAAGTAACCGAGATCTTTTGCCCACTCTATTGTTGGCTCAATTGAGTCAAACCCAAGCCCCGTGGTATCAATGAAATCTTGTTTTGGGCATGCTTCCATTAGCCGGAAACGGTTCATGAAGAATTCAAAAGGGCGATCTTCGTTTGCCACTTCAAATTCATCCGATAGATAGGTTTTTACCATGTTCTGGTATGCCGCTAGGTAGCCTCTTGGGTGCTTAATCTTAGTGGTGCGAACAATGCGCCCATCCGCAAAGCTCAGTTTGCCATGAGAGCCGCAGCCAATACCCAGATAGTCACCAAAACGCCAATAGTTGAGGTTATGCCGACACTGATAGCCTGGCTTGCTGTAGCCTGAGATCTCGTACTGAACATAGCCTGCGTCTGCGAGCTTTTTATGGCCTAACTCGAAGATATCCCACAGAGCATCATCATCAGGCAGTTTAGGTGTTTTGTAATAGAACATGGTGTTAGGTTCTATTGTTAGCTGATACCAAGATAAGTGTGGGGGGTTAAGCTCAATCGCTTTGTCTAGATCCGCCAATGCTTGATCTATGCTTTGATCCGGCAAGCCGTGCATGAGATCTAAGTTGAAACTATTCAATCCGATCTTATGTGCTAAGTGAGCGGCGCTCACTGCTTCATCTTGACCATGAATACGCCCCAGTCTTTCGAGCTTCTCTTGTTCAAAACTTTGCACACCCACCGAGATACGAGTAATACCAGCCTTTTGGTAACCGGCAAAACGTTCAGCTTCAATGGTGCCCGGGTTGGCTTCCATGGTGATTTCTATTTCAGGTTTGAACGGGATGCGCTGTTCAATGCCTTGTAATAGTCGGCCAATTCCTTCAGGAGAAAATAGACTCGGCGTGCCGCCACCAATAAAGATCGAATGCAGTGGGCGAGGCATACCATTGAGTTGGTACTTTTCGATATCGGTATCGAGATCGTCAAGCAGTGCATCTATGTATTCTTTTTCTGGGATCTCGGCTTTCAGAGCGTGTGAGTTAAAATCACAATACGGGCACTTTTGTACACACCATGGAATGTGGACATAGAGACTAAGTGCGGGTGGTATTAGCGCTGCATTGTGCATTACAGAGCCTGCTCCTTGAGGGTTTTGAATAGTGACGCAAGCGCTTTACCACGGTGTGATAGTTGCTTCTTACGTGAAGATTCAAGCTCTGCTGATGCGCAGTTATCTTCTGGTACATAGAATATAGGGTCGTAGCCAAAGCCATTCTCACCATGTTCTTCGGTCAGGATACGGCCTTCCCATTTACCGTGACATATTAGAGGTGTTGGGTCATTTTCGTGGCGCATTAGCACCAACACACAGTGGAAACGCGCAGTACGCTTTTCCGTTTCAACACCTTGCATCGCATCAAGCAGCTTTTCGATGTTCTGCTTGTCGGTCGCCCCTTCACCAGAGTAACGAGCTGAGTAGATGCCCGGTGCACCATTTAATATATCAACTTCTAAACCAGAGTCGTCCGCAATGGCTGGCATCCCTGTTTCTTTCGCGGCGTGGCGAGCTTTGATGATGGCATTTTCAATGAACGTCGTGCCCGTTTCAGCGACGTCTGAAACGTTAAACTCACTTTGTGCGATAACGTCAAAACCAAACTCAGACAGAATATCTGCCATTTCGCGAACTTTGCCTTGGTTGCCTGTGGCTAAAACAATCTTACTCATGGGAATGTGACTCTAATCAGTTAATAAATGGAACGGTAAGGTTGGTGCTTACTCTTCAATATAGAATTTTTGTGTGAAGCGCAGTGGACCTGTACCTTTCAAGCCTGCGTTAACATCAATAGTAAAGGTGATGTTTTCTTCGTGAGTTACTGGAAATTCAGCAAGGTAATAAATGGCATCACCCTCTTTAATTTCTCGGAAACTAAGGGTGCGCGTGTTGCCCACCAAGTTTTTAGCTGTTCCTGAGATTTTAGCCGTTGTAGCGGGTTTGCCAAGGGAAGCCTTGTCGATCACGCTGATGTTGAGAATGGCAGAGTAGCCGTTTCGCTTAAGCTGATATTGCTTAGCAACCTGCGCAGTTAAAAACGTGGAGTTAAAAGCCGAGTAGTGAACCTCGACATCCTTGATGTTCTTAAACTGTCCTGCTGAGCTGGGCAGGGCAATAAGAGTGGTGAGTAGTGCTGTTATCCATAGACGCATAATGACTCCAATAAATCGCAAAAAGCCATCATAGGATGGCTTTGATTTCGGAGGGAATTTGGCTTGGCGAGCATATTCGAACTTGCTTATGCCGACCGAGCTCTCCCTTTTCTATCGTAATTTGCCCCTTCGCGACCTTAAATTGTTTGGCAAGGTATTTCGTTAAGTGGGTATTGGCTTTACCATCAACCGGCGGGGCGGTAATGGCTATTTTCAACTCCTCACCGTGCAAGCCGACAATCTTGTCGCGGCTTGCTTTGGGTTGGATATAGAGCCGAAGAAGAATATCGCCTTCCTCGACCCAAACTGCTTTTGGCATTATTACAAGACCCGGTGTTGGCGCTTGAATTATAATTGAAACCAAATAGGACCAATCATGTCGCCCATTAGGAAGTTTGCAAATTGCAGAACAATGAACAGAACCAGAACGCTTAGGTCGAAGCCACCCATGTCAGGCAGAATACGACGGATAGGCATCAGCATTGGTTCGGTCAGTTGATGGAATACGTACTCGATTGGGCTACGGCCTTGGCTCACCCAGCTAAGGATGGCACGGATAAGTAGAACCCAGAAGATCAAGCCACCCGCCGCTTTGAGCAGAGACAGTGCGCCAAAGATCAGGAAGCTGATATCAAATACAGCCGCACCGCCAGAGATAATCAAGTTTAGAGCGACGAACTTAAGTACACACAGCACATAAGCGAAAAACACCGTCGCAAGATCAAGGCTGCCGATGGATGGGATAACTCGGCGCAGTGGGGCTACCACGGGTTGTGTCGCTTTGACGATAAATTGTGAGAATGGGTTGTAGAAGTCGGCACGTGATGCTTGTAGCCAGATACGCAAGATCACAACCATGATGTAAAGATCAAAAACGGTCGAGATCAAAAAGCTCATCGAGTTCATATTGTTTCCTTTTTCGGGGTGATTTGCCGCCTAGGTTCCCCTTAAACGGCAAAATGCTTAAAACAGTTTTTCCATCTCTTCAGCTCGAGCAACCGCCGCCTGCATGGCTTTCGCTACGATCTCTGATAGCTGATGTTCGTTAAACGTGCGTAGTGCTTCTGCGGTGGTGCCACCCTTTGAAGTCACTTGTTCACGCAGTGTCGATAGCTCAGTGCCTGGGTTCGCTACCACCATCTCTGCCGCACCTAATGCAGACTGCTGCACTAATTTACGAGCGGTTTCTTGGTCGAAACCTTGCTTGATCGCCTCTGCTTGCATCGCTTCCATAAATAGGAAGAAGTAAGCTGGAGCACTTCCCGCTGCCGCAATGATGTTATTGATACCAGACTCTTGCTCAACCCAGCTAACTTCACCGACGGCTTGCATCAGCTGAGATGCGAAGTCTTTATCATTTTGGCTGACCGTTGAATCGGCATAAAGACCGCTCATCCCTTTACCAAGCAGTGATGGCGTGTTTGGCATCACACGAACAAGGTTCAGCTGGCAGTTTAACATCTCATTGAGTCTATTCGCATTAATACCCGCAGCAATTGAGATAACCAGTCTGTTGCTAAAGTCGATGCTTTGTAAGGGTTTACATACATCAGCCATCATTTGTGGCTTCACTGATAACACAACAACGTCTGCTTGCTCAGCTGCGGCAATATTATCGCTGGTGGTATTGATGCCGTATTCTTGCTCTAACGGCAGCCTTCTGGTGTCTGAAGGCGCTGTCGCAGTAATCTTTTGCGCTGGGTAACCACTGGCGACTAAGCCCGCTACGATTGAGCGAACCATGTTTCCCGCCCCAATAAAGGCGATGTTCTTATGTTCCATATATCCGATCCTGAACTTGTGGCTGCGCCGTCAAAGCGCAGCAGTATCAATACTTGTTGTTAGTGACGTGTTGCTGACTATTTACTGTAGTCTCGAGCACCAAAAATAGCCGTTCCAATACGAACCATGGTGCTTCCAGCCTCAACCGCGGCGTCCATATCACCACTCATGCCCATAGAAAGGGTATTAATGCTTGAATACTTAGCGGCCAGTTTTTGTTGAAGCTGTGCCAGTTGAGAAAAGGCATGAAGCTGTGATTGATAGTCAGATACGTTTGCAGGAATCGACATCAATCCTCTTAAGGTGAGGTTCGGCAGTGACGAAATCAACTCTGCGAGTGCAAAAACTGTCTCTTCTGATGTTCCTGATTTCGATGCTTCGCCACTGGTATTCACTTGAATAAGAATTTGCAGAGGTGGCAGCGCGCTTGGCCTTTGATCGTTGAGTCGCTGCGCGATCTTATCGCGGTCGACAGAGTGCACCCATTGGAAGCTTTCGGCGATTGGGCGAGTTTTATTAGATTGGATTGGGCCAATAAAGTGCCATTCTAGATTGAGGTTCGAATGCTGTTCTGAAAAGTGTTTTACTTTATCGACACCTTCTTGAACATAGTTTTCACCAAAGGCAACTTGGCCGCCAAGAGCGGCTTCTAGGATCGCCTCAATAGGTTTGGTCTTACTGACCGCTAAAAGTTGCACGGACTCTGGAGATCGTCCGCACTTTTGCTCGGCACTGCGAATCTGTGAGGTGATTTGTTCGATATTTTGTTGAATACTACTCATAGCTGACTTTACTTAAGGGAAAATAAATGGATATCACTGAGTTACTAGATTTTAGTGTAAAGCATAACGCGTCAGATCTACATCTTTCTGCGGGTGTATCTCCAATGGTACGTATAGATGGTGAAGTAAGGAAGCTTGGAATCCCAGCTTTGAGTCATGCTGATGTGCACCGTTTGGTTTTTGAGATCATGAACGACTCACAGCGCGGTGAGTTTGAGGAGAAACTGGAGGTTGATTTCTCTTTTGAGCAGCCTAATGTCGGTCGCTTTCGTGTCAATGCGTTTAACCAAGCTCGGGGGTGTTCTGCTGTCTTTCGTACTATCCCCGTTGAAATTCCAACTTTAGAACAGCTTGGTGCGCCTGAAATCTTTGAAAAGATTGCCAACTACGAAAAAGGTTTAGTGCTTGTCACTGGCCCTACTGGTTCTGGTAAATCGACGACGCTCGCGGCGATGGTTGATTACGTAAACCGCAACCACAATAAGCACATCCTGACGATCGAAGACCCGGTTGAATTCGTTCATACCAACAATAAATGCCTTGTTAATCAGCGTGAGGTCCATCGTGATACTCACAGCTTTAAAGCTGCGCTGCGCAGCGCGTTACGTGAAGACCCAGATGTTATCCTTGTTGGCGAGCTTCGTGACCAAGAGACGATCAGCTTAGCGCTAACCGCAGCGGAAACCGGTCACTTGGTCTTTGGTACTTTGCACACCAGTTCTGCTGCTAAAACTATCGACCGAATTATCGATGTATTCCCAGGGAGCGACAAAGACATGGTGCGTTCTATGCTGTCTGAATCGTTGCGTTCGGTCATTGCTCAGAAGCTGTTGAAGCGTGTTGGTGGCGGTCGTGTAGCTTGTCATGAGATCATGATGGCGACACCAGCGATCAGAAACTTGATTCGTGAAGACAAGGTCGCGCAGATGTATTCGATCATTCAGACGGGCGCAGCACATGGTATGCAGACCATGGAGCAAAATGCGAAGCAGCTAATGGCTCAAGGCTTGGTTGACTCGGAAGAGGTCGAGAGAAAGATCGAAATTGAAACCTCAATGTTTTAATCAAGGTGAACAAAATGGAATTGAATCAAATCCTTGAAGGGATGCTATCTCAAAAAGCATCGGATCTTTATATCACCGTTGATGCGCCTATCCTGTTTCGTGTCGATGGTGAATTGCGACCTCAAGGCGAAAAGTTAAATGTAGCTCAGGTTGCTCAGCTACTTGATGCAATGATGGAGCAAGACCGACGTGATGAATATCAGCAAACACGTGAGGCAAACTTTGCCATTGTGCGTGGGTTTGGTCGCTTTCGTGTCAGTGCATTCTTTCAACGAGAGCTACCTGGAGCGGTCATTCGACGCATCGAGACTAACATCCCAACCTTTGAGCAATTAAAGCTTCCTGACGTATTACAAGATCTTTCAATTGCTAAGCGCGGACTTGTGCTGGTGGTTGGTGCGACAGGCTCTGGTAAATCGACCTCAATGGCCGCCATGACAGGCTATCGCAACACCAATCGTTCAGGCCATATCTTAACGGTTGAAGATCCGATTGAATTCGTCCATGAGCACAAAAAGTGCATCGTAACCCAGCGTGAGGTTGGGTTAGACACCGAGAGTTATGAGGTTGCGCTCAAGAACTCTTTGCGCCAAGCGCCTGATATGATCTTGATTGGTGAAATCCGCAGCCGTGAGACGATGGAGTACGCGATGACTTTTGCCGAGACAGGGCATTTGTGCATGGCTACCTTACACGCCAATAATGCCAACCAAGCATTAGAGCGTATTCTTCACTTGGTGCCGAAAGAGCAAAAAGAGCAGTTCTTGTTTGATTTGTCGATGAACTTGCGGGGTGTGGTTGCTCAGCAATTGATTCGTGATAAAAATGGCAGCGGTCGCCATGGTGTGTTCGAGATTTTACTCAATAGCCCACGAGTATCAGACTTAATTCGCCGAGGTGAATTACATGAGCTAAAGGCCACTATGGCGAAATCGAAAGAGATCGGTATGCAGACCTTTGATCAAGCTTTGTATGACTTAGTGATTGCCGGAAAGATCAGCGAAGAAGATGGATTTCACAGTGCCGATTCAGCCAATAATTTACGCTTAATGCTGAAAACTCGGCGCGGTGATGATGAATCCAGTACTAGTTCACTGGCTGGCGTCAAGATTGATATGGGGTAGGTTAATCGGCCGCTAACGAATGAAAAATGCCTGAGTCCATTAGTGGGTAAGCTCAGGCACGCACTACTCTTTTTATGTTTGTCATTGATGAACCGTGCGATTAACGCTTGTGATTCCTGCTTACATTAGCGAGTTTTGAGTTTGTTGGATTGTCATTCATATAACCTGCATTGTTGGAGCTTGTTGAGCTACATGCTGAGATTGCTAGAGCTGCGAAGATTACTAGAAATATTTTCATAAGAATTCTCACTTACCTAATAATGAATGTGCTCGACATTACGTCGAGTTATTAGTATAGGATCAGAAAATACTTTCAGCATTTGGCGCTTAATTTTTTATTAAAAATATTGCGCCTCAAACCAACTCTCTAAGATAACCACAGCTGATTGATTGTCGACATTGCCTTTACTTAATGCTTTGTAGCCACCCATATCAAAAAGATCAGCTCTTGCTTCGGCGGTTGATAATCTTTCATCATGCAGCTCAACCTCAACCCCAAAGCGTCCTTTAAGACGATTGGCAAATTTCTTGGCTCTAGGGGTGATGGTGGCCAGATCTTTACCGTGAAGGTCGGTAGGTAGGCCAACCACGATAAGGTTCGGCTGCCACTCTTTGATCTGTTTTTCGATGTCGTCCCAGTTTGGGATTCCATCTTTGGCTTTAAAGGCTTTTAGAGGACTTGCAGTGCCTGTGATTTCTTGTCCTATCGCACTACCGATACTTTTTGTACCGTAGTCAAATGCCATAATTGTTCGTGACATGGATCTTCCAAATTTATCTGTGTTTGAGAGTTTTTGTATAGTGAACTTGAACTAGGCGTGGCCAGCGTCAGCGGAAAGCTGGGCCGCATTTATACCTAACATCTGCACTGCGACTTTCCAGCGGTCTGCAATGGGGGTATCAAAGATGACTTTAGGATCGGCTTCAACTGTGAGCCATGCGTTTTCTGTCAGTTCGGTTTCTAGCTGTCCCGGCTCCCACCCGGCATAGCCCAGTGCGACTAAATAATTCATAGGCTCATCTTCCGTTCCTAACACCATCAGAATATCTTTTGATGTGGTCACCGAGATTTGGTCCGTCATGCTGATACTGGATTGATAGCTGCCCTTAGGCTTGTGCAGAATAAACCCACGATCTTCTGCCACCGGCCCACCATTTAATACTGGCTTATTAAGGCTGGCTTGGTTGGGTTTCGGTTGTGTCGATTTAGCCTCTACTTGCTTCAGCATGCTGCCGACGGTGACATCAATAGGTGCATTGATCATTAAGCCCATCGCACCTTCGTCATTGTGCTCACAAAGGTAGATCACCGAGTTTTGAAAGTAGGGATCTTTCATCCCGGGCATTGCGACCAAAAAGTGGTTCGTTAGGTTCATAGCGCCTCCTGCCAGTGTGTTGCCAGTAAAGGAAAAAGAGCGGCGTAACGCCGCTCATTGAATCTGTGCCTAATTACCTAGTTTGCAAATAGCAAAGGCTTTCTTTAGTTTAGGCTATTTCGCGTTAACTCGGAGTTCGATCGCATCCATTAACTTACCCGTGACAGAAATGTCGAAAGCGGCTTCAATTTCACGGATACAAGTTGGGCTTGTTACGTTAATTTCGGTCAGCTTATCACCAATAACATCCAACCCAACGAAGATTAAGCCTTTCTCTTTAAGTGCTGGAGCCACGGCTCTTGCGATAGCCCAATCGGTATCACTTAATGGACGTGCTTCACCGGTACCACCGGCTGCAAGGTTGCCTCGAGTTTCACCTTTCGCAGGGATACGAGCTAGGCAGTAAGGCATCGGCTCACCGTCCACGACAAGAATACGCTTGTCACCATTGCTGATGTCGGGAACAAAAGTCTGTGCCATCGCGTAGTTTTGACCGTGGTTGGTCAAGGTTTCAATGATCACCGATACGTTTGGATCGCCTTCCTTGACGCGGAAGATCGAGGCGCCGCCCATGCCATCCAGTGGTTTTAGGATCACATCACCGTGCTTTTCGCGAAACTCTTTAATTTTATCAGCTTTACGCGTCACTATGGTGGTTGGGGTTAGCTCTGGGAACCAAGCTGTGAATAGCTTCTCGTTACAGTCGCGTAGGCTTTGTGGTTTGTTGACGATCAGCGCGCCGTTTTCTTCAGCACGTTCAAGAATGTAAGTCGCATAGATGTACTCCGTGTCAAACGGAGGATCTTTACGCATCAATATTGCATCTAAATCAGATAGTGCGATCGTCTGTTGTGATTTGAATTCGTACCAACCGTTTGGATCTTCTTTTAGTTCTACAACTTTTGTGTCAGCAATGGCGACGCCTTGATCTAAATGTAGATCATCCATCTCCATGTAATGGATTTCGTAACCACGACGCTGAGCTTCAAGCATCATGGCAAAGCTAGAGTCTTTTTTGATGTTAATGGATGAGATCGGGTCCATTACGATGCCAAGTTTGATCATTTTTTTCTCCTAGCCTAGATCGCCAAAGCGGACTTGTAAGGCTGTAATTGCGGTTAGAGCCGCTGTCTCGGTACGAAGCACACGTGGGCCGAGTAGCGTTTCTTCAAATTTGTATTGTTCTGTCATGCCGATTTCTTCAGCGGATAATCCACCTTCAGGGCCGATCAATAGACGTACCTTGTTGATCGGTTCTGGAAGAGTGTTAATAGAGTACTTTGCACGAGGATGCAGGTTGAGCTTTATCGCTTCACTGGGTTCGCTGCACCACGCTTCAAGCTGCATGATAGGGCGGATAACGGGCACCGTATTACGACCAGACTGTTCACACGCAGCAATAGCGATTTTTTGCCACTGTGCGAGTTTTTTCTCAAAGCGTTTAGCATCCAGTTTGACGCCGCAGCGCTCCGAAATCAGAGGGGTAATGGTGTTGACGCCAAGCTCAACTGATTTCTGGATCGTGAACTCCATTTTGTCGCCACGTGAAATCACTTGGCCCAAATGTAAGTCTAACGGAGATTCACTGCTACGCTCGATACGCTCAGTCACATTCACTGTGACATTCTTCTTCGATACCTCAGCAATGGTCGCCGGGAATTCAGCGCCGCTACCATCAAAGAGCAGGACGTCTTGACCTTCTTTCATGCGAAGGACACGACCAACATGACCCGCGGCATCTTCGCATAAAGCGAGTGAACCTAACTGATGAATGCGTTCTGGGTGATGGATACGAGGGATTCTCATGTTGGTAAACCTATAAATAGTGTCGTTTGGGGACTTTGTTACAGCCTAACATGGATGCTTTTGGTTGAAAAAACAAGGGCAGAGCAAGAGTTTCAGGAGCAATTATGAAACTCTTGTTCGAGATGGTGGCTGCTGTGGGTGTTGATGGTGCGAGTCGCGTTATTGACAAGCCTGGCGAACAAATGGGTTGTGATTGCCTTGGATAGCGTAGATTCGCTGATCACGAGTACATTCCCACTCATCGACAGGGAACTGTTTGTCCCATGCTAGCATCAGCTTGGTTTGCTGTTTAGAGAGCTTAAATCCATACTCTTGGCTCATATACAGGTAGGTTCGTGCTATCGAGCCTTTAGCTCTGTCAGGCGGCATAACTTTACGTTGCTTGAAGTTGACCTGCATCTCACACTGGCCATAGCTCACTCCATCCATGCCATTCCACTGACTGAAATTGTAATTAGAACGATCGCCGTTCACTTCACCAATGGTAGGGGTTAGGTTGTGAAGGTCAGCCTCCATGGATTTAAACGCTTTGTCATTTCGTGTGCAGTTCTTACGCCCGCCATCTTGCCAGCATTGACGCTGGTGGCCAAATTGCCAAGCAGGTACCACGTGTTCCCATTCTATTCTACTCGCTCGCTTTTGTTGTTTTCTTACTTGATAGCCACAACCGTCAAGGTCGGGAATGCCTTTCTTTTTGTCCTTCCACGTGATGTCACAGCCACAATAAAATGACGTTGGGTGGTCGAGGTAAATCTTCACCGCTTCTCTTTTTGCTTTGGAGAATGAACTCGGTGGAGCGGCGAAAACGCTTTGGGTTACCAGTAGGCCAAATACTATCGATAAGTAAAAAGACACAGGTAGGCCAAATGCTTTTTGAGTGATGTTTTGCATAGAAAAAGACTGATAAAAGTATGATAAACCTGAGTCTATCACTCAAATGATAAATGCCTCTATTACATTTCAATCATCTATATACTTGGATCGCGATTTATTGAGGCAGAGATGGCTTGGTTGTGGTCTCTCCAACTTGCTGGGGCTTGTGCCTGTTTTTTGTGGAGGAGCGGATTTTTCTTTTTTGTAGTTGTAGTTACAGTGATGTTGGGGGAAGAAACCTTAAGGCTGAGTTATTGATGCGGCGCTAGCTTAGAAGGATAAGCCGAGAACACCGCAAAATGGTGATAAATCGCGTGCATTTAATTTTAAGTGGTTAGCTAAGTTGGTTACCTGTGAACGCTAAAGTTTGCTGGCACTGCTGGCAGCGATAGCTTGATTGATTGCGCAGCACCTTGTTATGACGTCGGATTGTGAGTGGATAAACCGTGCAGGCGCAACGGTATTCAAAGGTTTTGCCTTGTACAGAGTGAATCTCAAAGCTGTGCGTGGTTTTGGCTGATACGTGGAATACCGTTTCCATCACGTATTTCCACTCATTGCCATGAGGCTTTACTCGGCCAAAGACTTGATGAGTGATCAGATGTGCGAGCTCATGGGGGAGCACTTCGTTAATAAAAGCGTCTTCATTTTCGCGGAATAAAACAGGGTTGAGCTTGATTTCATTAAGCTGTAAATAGGCCTTACCCGCTGCCTTGCCTCTTAATTTGTAAGTGATGGTTGGGCATGGGAACTCACGAGAGAAATGTTGATTAGCGATAGCTAGGCACTCGGCCAATTTTTTATTGGTGCGATGTTGTAGCGGGGTGTATGACAAGCGTAGTTAACTCCAAGTAAAAAGACCTCAGCATTGTAGCTAAGGTCTCATCATAACATTGCTTGGGGTTCTTGCGATGGTTTATAGGTGGTGGTTCTTTTTAATTATCTCATGATAAGCATGCCACGTACCATAACCGAGCAGTGGCATGGTGACGATCATTCCGATGCCGTAGGTCGCAAACCCGACCAAGATACCAGTACAAATAATACTTGCCCAAACCACCATTGCAGGGATGTTTGACTTCACGGCGTTAAAGCTCGTAAAAATCGCACTCATTACATCCACGCGTCTCTCCATCATCAAGGGTATTGAAAAGGCGGAGATGCTAAATATAAGGCTTGCGATAACAAAACCAATCACAGAGCCCGTAATTAAGAAGGGAGCGAATTCAGCCAATGGTGCCCCTTGAACTGACGGGTAAAGCGCATGTAATAGGGCGGCGATGCGCATCCAGAATATCATCGCAACCATCAACACAATCGCAAAGGCCCATTGGTGGGTGGAATTACGAGTGATGGCTTTCATCGAATGCAGTAGGCTAGCGTGGTGCCCTTTTTCTCTTTCCCAAGCTGCGTCATACAAACCCAGAGCTAAAAAAGGCCCTATCAGCATATATACTATCAAGCTGGGCATCACGACCAAGTGGGTGCCTTGCCATTGGACGAGTTGTACTATCGCGATGGCTGCCGCCATAAAGCACAGTCCGTAAAACGCACTGATTAATGGCATTCTGACTAAGTCATGGAGAGCAAGTGACAACCAATGAAAGGGCGCGGAAATGCTGATTTGGTTGCAAGGAATGGTTCGAGCGTAATCCTGATCGCTGACCTTATGTTTTTTATCGTTCAATTCGGATGGGTGTGCGGTACGAGGCATAGATCCCCCTAGTTAAATAACGTCCTAGTTATAGTTCCATAAGGCTCTGTGGTGTGGCTTACGTGAGAGTTATGGTGTTGAGCTAAATTGCTCATAGTCATCCCAGTGATTGTTCTAGCGTGCATTTAACGAGTGTTATTAGATTGAATTACGTTAACTTAAATGTGAGCTTGAGCGCCTAGGAATTACCTTAACTATTGTCAGTAGTAGTCGAAAACACAAATTATCAGCGACTTTTTATACTAAGTGGTTAACGGTAAATAAGGACTGAAGGGAATCTATAGTGGGGAAATATTCGGTAAGTACATAAAAATAAAGCCCTTACTAACAAGCAAGGGCTTTAAAGAAATCAATTGCAGTGGCTAAATTATTTTAGGCCAGCGAAGTCTGCAAGGATTGCTGCTTTGTCAGTTGCTTCCCAAGGGAACTCTTCACGACCGAAGTGGCCGTATGCAGCAGTCTGCTTGTAGATAGGCTGAAGAAGGTTCAGCATCTCTTGAAGACCGTATGGACGTAGGTCGAAGTTTTGACGAACGGCTTCAATGATGATTTCGTGAGCTACTTTTTCAGTACCAAACGTTTCAACCATGATAGAGGTTGGATCTGCAACACCGATAGCGTAAGACAGTTGAATCTCACAACGGTCAGCCATGCCAGCTGCAACGATGTTTTTCGCAACGTAACGAGCCGCGTAAGCTGCAGAACGGTCAACTTTTGATGGATCTTTACCAGAGAATGCACCGCCACCGTGACGAGCTGCGCCGCCGTAGGTATCAACGATGATCTTACGACCAGTTAGACCACAGTCACCCATTGGGCCACCGATTACGAAACGGCCTGTTGGGTTGATGAAGAAGTTAGTGTCTTTGTTGATCCACTCAGCAGGAAGAACTGGCTTGATGATCTCTTCCATTACCGCTTCACGTAGGTCAGGCGTTGTCACTGAATCACAGTGCTGAGTTGAAAGAACAACAGCGTCAATACCAACAATTTTACCTTGATCGTATTGGAAGGTAACTTGTGATTTCGCATCTGGACGAAGGAAGTCAAGTTTACCACTCTTACGCACTTCTGCTTGCTTCTTAACAAGAAGGTGAGAGTAAGTAATTGGAGCTGGCATTAGGATCGGTGTTTCGTTCGTCGCGTAACCAAACATGATGCCTTGGTCGCCAGCGCCTTGCTCTTTAGGATCCGCTTTATCAACACCTTGGTTGATGTCTGGAGACTGCTTACCAATGGTGTTTAGAACAGCACAAGAGTCAGCGTCAAAGCCCATATCAGAATGAACGTAACCAATTTCACGTACTGTTTCACGAGTGATTTCTTCGATATCAACCCAGGCAGACGTTGTAACTTCACCGCCAACCATAACCATGCCGGTTTTTACGTAAGTCTCACAAGCAACACGTGCTTTTGGATCTTGTTCCAAGATGGCATCAAGAACAGCATCAGAGATTTGGTCTGCAATTTTATCTGGATGACCTTCTGAAACAGATTCAGAAGTGAATAGGTGCTTAGCCATGAGAGCTCCACTTTAAGTTGTAAGTGTAATTATTATGGTGTCGCAAGCTAGCAAGCGCCGCCATAAAGTACGGTATGTTCTGTAGGTGTTTCTACATCTAGACGGCTATTCTAATTTCCAGTACTCGAATTACAAGCTCTTTTTTATGATATGTCATAACTAAACGTTTGCGTATAGATTGAGGGAATGAATTGCCAGGGGGAGTGAATGTTCCATTTTGCGAAAATTGACCGTTTAAATGCCAGTAAAACGTTTGCAGTCACTATAGTCGTTTGAGAGAATACCCGCGCTAATAAAAATGACACTTTAGCACCAATCTCTTTTTTAAATCGCTTATGTACTCAGGAGCAGACATGCCTTCTCGTAAAGATCTAGCCAATGCAATCCGCGCACTTAGCATGGACGGTGTTCAACAAGCCAATTCAGGCCACCCAGGCGCACCTATGGGTATGGCTGACATCGCTGAAGTTCTTTGGCGTGGCCACTTGAACCACAACCCAGCAAATCCAGAGTGGGCTGACCGCGACCGTTTTATCCTATCTAACGGCCATGGTTCAATGTTGATTTACTCTTTGCTTCACCTAACAGGCTACGAGCTTTCAATTGAAGACCTGAAAAACTTCCGTCAACTGCACTCTAAGACGCCAGGTCACCCTGAGTACGGTTACGCTCCTGGTATTGAGACAACAACGGGTCCTCTAGGTCAAGGCATCACGAACGCTGTTGGTATGGCAATGGCTGAGAAAGCGCTAGCGGCTCAGTTCAACAAAGAAGGCCACGACATCGTCGACCACTACACTTATGCATTCATGGGTGATGGTTGTTTAATGGAAGGTATCTCTCACGAAGCGTGCTCTCTAGCGGGTACGCTAGGTCTTGGTAAGCTGGTTGCTTTCTGGGATGACAACGGCATCTCTATCGATGGTGAAGTTGAAGGTTGGTTCTCTGACGATACACCTAAGCGTTTTGAAGCATACGGCTGGCACGTAATCCCAGCGGTAGACGGTCACGATTCTGATGCTATCAACGCTGCGATTGAAGCGGCTAAAGCGGATCCTCGTCCAACGCTTATTTGTACTAAAACTATCATCGGTTTTGGTTCTCCAAACAAAGCAGGTACACACGACTGTCACGGTGCTCCACTAGGCGCTGATGAAATCACAGCAACTAAAGCTGCACTTGGTTGGGAACACGGTCCTTTCGAAATCCCAGCGGATATCGCTGCCGATTGGAACGCAAAAGCGGCGGGCGCAGAGAAAGAAGCGGCTTGGAACGCGAAGTTTGATGCATACGCAGCCGCATACCCAGCAGAAGCTGCTGAGCTTAAGCGTCGTCTAAACGGTGAGTTACCAGCTGAGTGGGAAGAGAAAGCAAACGCAATCATTGCCGATCTGCAAGCTAACCCAGCAAACATCGCTTCACGCAAAGCCTCTCAAAACGCACTAGAAGCGTTTGGTCAAATGCTTCCAGAATTCATGGGCGGCTCTGCTGACCTTGCGCCTTCTAACCTAACTATGTGGTCTGGTTCTAAGTCTCTTGAAGCCACTGACTTCTCTGGTAACTACATCCACTACGGTGTACGTGAATTCGGTATGACGGCTATCATGAACGGTATCGCTCTGCACGGTGGTTTCGTACCGTACGGCGCAACCTTCCTAATGTTCATGGAATACGCGCGTAACGCAATGCGTATGGCTGCGCTGATGAAAGTTCAGAACATCCAAGTGTACACGCATGACTCTATCGGTCTTGGCGAAGATGGTCCTACTCACCAACCGGTTGAGCAGATCGCTTCTCTACGTTTAACGCCAAACATGAGCACATGGCGTCCATGTGACCAAGTTGAGTCTGCTGTTGCATGGAAACTGGCTATCGAGCGTAAAGATGGCCCAACATCTTTGATCTTCTCTCGTCAAAACCTTGCACAACAAGATCGTGACGCTGAGCAGTTAGCAAACATTGCTAAGGGTGGTTACATCCTGAAAGATTGTGCTGGTAAGCCAGAGCTAATCATCATTGCAACAGGTTCTGAAGTTGAGCTTGCTGTTGAAGCAGCTGCACAACTCACCGCTGAAGGCAAAGCAGTACGCGTAGTCTCTATGCCTGCAACTGACGCATTCGATAAGCAAGACGCTGACTACCGTGAGTCTGTACTTCCATCTGACGTAACTGCACGTATCGCTGTCGAAGCTGGCATCGCTGATTTCTGGTACAAGTACGTTGGTTTTGGTGGCAAGATCATCGGCATGACAACGTTCGGCGAATCTGCACCAGCAGGTGAACTGTTCAAGATGTTCGGTTTCACAACTGAAAACGTAGTGAATACGGCAAAAGAGCTTCTTGCTTAATCATTGATTGCTAGCCTAGCGGTAGCAGTGAAATGAATAAAAAACCGAGCGTAGAGCTCGGTTTTTTTGTCTGTGGAGTTTGTTGAGTTATGCACCCCTTATAATCATCAGAGGCATCTATATGGGGACACTGAATTATTCAACTAATGCCTTTTAGGTAGGATTCGGTTATTATCCGTGGCACGAAATTTTGGTGAGATGTATGGAACTATGCTAAAAGTCGCGATAAACGGATTTGGAAGAATAGGGCGTAATGTATTACGCGCTGTCTATGAAAGTGGTAAAAGCCAACAAATCAAAGTAGTAGCTGTCAATGAGCTGGCTCAGCCTGACGCTATGGCTCACCTATTGCAGTACGATACCAGTCACGGCCGCTTCGGCAAAAGAATCTCCAACGATCAAGAGCATATCTATGTGCATCATGGCCTTGGTACTGAAGATAAAGGCGAGTTTGATACGATTCGTATCTTACACCTTGCCGATATTGAGTTACTGCCTTGGCGTGATCTAGAGGTCGATATTGTTCTCGATTGCACCGGTGTTTACGGTTGTCGAGGTGATGGCCTCGCGCACATTGCGGTTGGGGCGAAAAAAGTGCTGTTTTCCCACCCGGGAGCTAATGACCTTGATAATACGATTATCTACGGTGTTAACCACGACACTATCGAAGCCGATCATCGAATCGTTTCCAATGGTTCGTGCACCACTAACTGCATTGTCCCTATTATTAAGGTTCTCGATGATGCTTTTGGCATTGAATCTGGCACCATTACGACCATTCACTCATCAATGAACGATCAACAAGTGATCGATGCATATCATAGTGATTTACGCCGTACTCGAGCTGCTAGTCAGTCGATCATTCCGGTCGATACCAAGCTGCATAAAGGTATTGAAAGGATCTTCCCGAAATTTTCCAACAAGTTTGAAGCGATATCTGTGCGAGTACCGACAGTAAATGTCACTGCGATGGATTTAAGTGTCACAATTAATGCAAATGTGAAAGTTAATGACGTAAATCAAACCATTGTTAACGCGTCCCAGTGTACATTACGTAATATAGTTGACTATACTGAAGCGCCACTCGTATCCATCGACTTTAATCACGATCCCCATAGCGCAATCGTTGATGGTTCACAAACTCGAGTGAGCAATGGCCACTTAGTAAAAATGTTGGTGTGGTGTGATAATGAATGGGGCTTTGCAAACCGGATGCTGGATACGGTACTTGCAATGCAAGCTTCCGAAGGCAACAAGTAAGACCTAGGAGCAAATGTGCGATTTATTTATTTTTTAGCTTGAAATAAATCCAAACAATCCACATATTAGTACCAGTTGAATAATTTATAGGCTTAGCTAGATTGCTGAGTTTCCAAAACTTTATATTTATTTAAATTTGAGAGGACAAATCATGTCTGTGATCAAGATGACTGACCTGGAACTTGCAGGTAAACGCGTATTTATCCGTGCTGACCTAAACGTACCAGTAAAAGACGGTAAAGTAACTTCAGATGCACGTATCCTTGCATCTCTACCAACGATCAAACTTTGCCTAGAAGCTGGCGCAAAGGTAATGGTTACTTCTCACCTTGGTCGTCCTACTGAAGGCGAATACAACGAAGAGTTCTCTCTAGCTCCTGTAGTGAACTACCTAAACGACGCACTAGATTGCGACGTTAAACTGGCGAAAGATTACGTAAATGGTCTAGAACTAAACGCTGGTGAACTTGTTGTTCTTGAAAACGTTCGCTTTAACAAAGGCGAGAAGAAGAACGAAGAAGCTCTTTCTAAGCAATACGCTGCGCTATGTGACATCTTCGTAATGGATGCATTCGGTACCGCTCACCGTGCTCAAGCTTCTACACACGGCGTGGGCACTTACGCTCCTGTAGCATGTGCTGGTCCTCTTCTTGCAGCTGAGCTTGAAGCACTTGGTAAAGCAATGGATAACCCAGCGCGTCCACTAGTGGCTATCGTTGGTGGTTCTAAGGTTTCGACTAAGCTAACTGTTCTAGAATCTCTTTCTAAAATTGCTGACCAACTGGTTGTTGGCGGTGGTATCGCGAACACTTTCATCGCAGCTGAAGGCCACAACGTAGGTAAATCTCTATACGAAGCAGACCTAGTTGAAACGGCTCAGAAGCTAATGAAAGAGTGTGCTATCCCAGTTGCAACTGATGTTGCATGTGCGAAAGCATTCGACGAAAACGCTGAAGCTGAAATCAAGAACGTTGCTGACGTACAAGACGACGACATGATTTTTGACCTTGGTCCAGATTCAACAGCGGCACTTGCTGAAATCATCGGCAACGCAAAAACAATTCTTTGGAACGGCCCGGTAGGCGTATTCGAATTCAAAAACTTCGAAGCGGGTACAGCTGGTATTTCTAAAGCAATCGCTGAGTCTGCAGGCTTCTCAGTAGCGGGTGGTGGTGACACTCTAGCGGCTATCGACAAGTTCGGTATCCAGGCGGATGTTTCTTACATCTCAACTGGCGGTGGCGCTTTCCTTGAGTTCGTTGAAGGTAAAGTACTTCCTGCAGTAGCAATGCTTGAAGAGCGTGCTAAAGCATAATGAATTTAAAAAGGCGAGATGTGAATCTCGCCTTTTTAACGTTTGCGGCGTTTCATTCCTTTTTGCTAAAATAGAACAAGTTGTGAGCAAACGATTGCAAATATAAAACTTAAGTTTTTTGATTTTAAAACGATAGAATAAATAGGACTATTTCCATGTCTAAGATCTTCGATTTTGTAAAACCTGGTGTGATTTCTGGCGATGACGTACAGAAAGTATTTGAAGTAGCAAAAGAAAACAAATTTGCGCTTCCAGCGGTAAACGTTGTTAACACTGATTCAATTAACGGCGTACTAGAAGCAGCAGCTAAAGTTAAAGCTCCTGTTGTTGTTCAGTTCTCTAACGGCGGTGCAGGTTTCTTCGCTGGTAAAGGTGTTAAACTTGAAGGTCAAGGTGCACAAATCCTTGGCGCTGTAGCGGGTGCGAAATACGTTCACGCTGTGGCTGAATCTTACGGTATCCCAGTGATTCTACACACTGACCATGCTGCTAAGAAATTGCTTCCTTGGATCGACGGTCTACTAGACGCTGGTGAAGAGTTCTTCGCACAAACGGGTAAGCCTCTTTTCTCTTCTCACATGATCGACCTTTCTGAAGAGTCTCTAGAAGAAAACATCGAAATCTGTGCTGAGTACCTTGGTCGCATGGCTAAGATGAACATGACTCTAGAGATCGAACTAGGTTGTACTGGTGGTGAAGAAGACGGCGTAGATAACTCTCACATGGACGCATCTGAGCTTTACACTTCTCCAGAAGACGTAGCATATGCATACGAGAAACTTAACGCTGTTAGCCCACGTTTCACTATCGCAGCTTCTTTCGGTAACGTACACGGTGTTTACAAGCCAGGTAACGTTGTTCTAACTCCAACTATCCTACGTGACTCTCAAGCATACTGTGCAGAGAAGTTCGGTATCGCACCTAACGCTCTAAACTTCGTATTCCACGGTGGTTCTGGCTCTACTGAAGCTGAAATCCAAGAGTCTATCGGCTACGGTGTTATCAAAATGAACATCGATACTGATACACAGTGGGCAACTTGGGATGGTATCCGTTCTTACGAAGCTGAGAACCACGATTACCTACAAGGTCAAATCGGTAACCCTACTGGTGAAGACGCACCAAACAAGAAGTACTACGATCCACGCGTATGGCTACGTGCTGGTCAATCTTCAATGGTTGCTCGTCTAGAGAAAGCTTTCGCTGACCTAAACGCTATCGATGTACTATAATTCTTTGAATTAGGTACTATTTAAGTTTTAAAAGCCCGCTCACTGAGCGGGTTTTTTATATTTGATAGAAAAATGTAATAAATGTGTGAAAAGTCTAGCCTGCCGTGAATAATTCTCGTAGTCTTTTAGTTATCGGCACTTTAGCTTTCTATTGAGCGGTGTTTATTGGTGTAAGATTTGCTATCCGTCACCGTCAAGGCATGTGCCGAAAAGCTGAACTTAGTTCAGTGTGTAAAAAGGACTTGGCTTAAACTTACTATCAAGACAACAACTTAATATTGCTAGGTTGTTTTTTTTATTGTTGAGTCAGTTTGGATTCAGGCAGTTTAGCTCACAGCATATTATAGAGAGGATGCACATTATGGCTGAAAGTTCGGCAGCGCTAGAGACCCCCATTGTGGATGGTTTATCTCAAGCAGAGCAGTGGTTAACAAATAATTCAGATCTATTTATTCAATACGGTGTCAATATCATTTCTGCACTGGTTATCCTATTTATTGGTAACCTGATTGTAAAAGCCGTTGCGAATAGTGTGTCTAAGGTTCTTCAGAAGAAGAATATGGACCGAGCGGTTGTAGACTTTATTCATGGTTTAGTTCGTTACTTGTTGTTTGTTATTGTTCTGATTGCTGCTCTTGGTCGCCTTGGCGTGCAAACGGCCTCTGTGGTTGCTGTTATTGGTGCGGCAGGTTTAGCGATTGGTCTTGCACTGCAAGGTTCGTTATCTAACTTTGCAGCTGGTGTCCTTATTGTGGCATTCCGTCCATTCAAGTCGGGTGACTATGTGGAGATTGGCGGCGTAGCTGGCTCGGTGGAATCGATTCAAATTTTCCAAACGGTTCTCACCACACCTGACAACAAAATGGTCGTCGTGCCAAACGGCAGCGTTATTGGTAGTCCAATTACCAATTATTCTCGTCACGATACACGACGTATTGATCTTATGATTGGGGTGTCTTACAACGCCGATCTTCAGAAGACAAAAGCGCTACTGACTAAGATCTGCGAATCCGATGAGCGTGTATTGAAAGAGCCTGGCGTTCAAGTTGGCGTTCACACATTAGCCGACTCTTCCGTTAACTTTGTGGTTCGCCCATGGGTTGCGACTGCTGACTACTGGAATGTCTACTTTGATCTTATGCAGGCGATTAAAGAAGGCTTAGATAATGAAGGGATCGAAATTCCATTCCCACAAATGGACGTACATATGAACAAGGTGGATGCGTAATCTCTATTCGATTTTATCGCCATAAGCTTTTAATTTTATAGCGACAAGCTTCGACAAGGAAAGGCGGATAACTTAGGTTATCCGCCTTTTTTGTTGCTCGAATAGAGAGCTTCAAGCGACCAGTATTGATCACTGTATTCTTTGGCCTTTTGCTTTTGGGGACTGGAAGGTGTGTTACTTAAAGGTACCTGAAATCGAGATTGCGTTTACTTACCATCCCAGCCCTAATAAACGTTTTTTTCAGCGTCAAAGTTCTGTTAGAAGTCGAGAGTGGAGATTGGTTATGCGATAAATTACTCTATGATAAAGGATATTTGTTCAGCATAGGTTTACATTATGACATTTGTACCAAAGATGTTAGCAACGTCTCTCACCTTTACCGCTGTTTTGAGTGTGGTAAGTTTCCCATTGCTCGCTAACTCTCCGTCTTTTCCTCACATTTCGACGACGGGTTATGGTGAAGTGATAGCAGCGCCCGATATGGCGAACTTCTCCGTCAGGGTCGTTGAGTCTATGATGACTGCTGAGCAGGCGAAAATGGCTGTAGATACGGTTGTGACGGACTTTCTTAATGAGCTACAGCAAGCAGGGGTTGCTCAGGAAAGCGTCCGTAGTTCAAACCTATACTTGTCCCCGCAGTATCATCATCCGAAAGATGGCAAGCCAGAACTCGTGGGTTACCGAGCCTCACGGAATGTCACGGTTCAGGTGAATGACTTAACTCAGCTCAATGACTATATGGATATCGCCATTAGTCAGGGTATCAATCAGATCGATAACATCCAGCTGCAAGTGCGTGATCAAGCGAAGTACCAAGAGCAAGCTCGTATGGAAGCAATAAAAGACGCTACAGCTAAGGCTAAGTCATTGGCGAGTGGATTTAAGCGCAATCTGGGTGATGTGTGGCGAGTGGACTACAATGCGCAGTCTTCACAGCCAGTACTCATGCGCTCAATGGCGATGGATGCGCGATCAGAATCAAATACCTATCAAGACTCAACGATCACCATTCGTGATCGTGTCAATGTTATCTACCAATTAGGCAACTGATTAACCATACCTAAAGAGTGATAGGATCATGATGATCTTATTGCCTAGAGCCGGTTGAATACGAAAAAGGCTCTCATGATGAGAGCCTTTGTGTTTTCAATATCGAGTTCGATATTTAGTGAAGTAGACGAGCACGGATAGTGCCTTCGATCTCTTTCAATTTAAGTAACGCTTCTTCTGAGCGATTCGCTTCTACATCGATAACCACATAACCCATATCTGCGTTCGTTTGCAGGTATTGGCCTGCGATATTAATCCCTTCTTCAGCGAAGATGGTGTTAATTTGAGTAAGTATACCCGGGCGGTTTTGGTGAATGTGCAGTAGACGAGAAGTGCCAGTATGCAATGGTAGTGATACTTCTGGGAAGTTGACGCTCGACAACGTAGAGCCGTTATCAGAGTATTTCGCCAATTTGCCAGCCACTTCAACACCGATGTTCTCCTGTGCTTCCTGAGTTGAACCACCCACGTGAGGCGTTAGGATCACATTGTCGAACTGCATCAGCGGAGATTCAAACGGGTCTGCGTTGGTTTTTGGTTCTGTAGGGAAAACATCAATGGCCGCGCCTGAAAGATGATTAGAATCCAAAGCGCCACACAAAGCAGGGATGTCTACCACAGTGCCGCGTGCGGCATTGATAAAGATAGAGCCAGGCTTCATGCGTGCGAACTCTTCTTTACCCATCATATCTTTTGTTTCGTTGGTTTCAGGTACGTGTAAAGAGATCACGTCACACTTGTTCAGCAACTCTGTCATGGTATGAACTTGCGTTGCGTTACCTAGAGATAGTTTGTTTTCAATATCGTAGAAGTAAACACGCATACCAAGGTTTTCAGCAATGATACCTAGTTGAGTACCAATGTGACCGTAGCCAATAATACCTAAACGTTTACCACGAGCTTCGTAAGAGTTGTCGGCACTCTTCTTCCAGATACCACGGTGAGCAAGCGCGTTCTTTTCTGGGATACCACGCAACAGCAGTAGAATTTGGCCCAAAACCAATTCAGCAACGCTGCGCGTATTTGAGAATGGTGCGTTAAAAACAGGAATACCGCGCTTGGCTGCCGCTTGAAGGTTCACTTGATTGGTACCAATACAGAAACAACCAACAGCAACCAGTTTTTCAGCGGCATCGATGACTTCTTGGGAGAGGTTAGTGCGAGAACGGATACCGATAAAGTGTGCATCTTTAACTGCTTTAAGAAGCTCGTCTTCAGGAAGTGAGCCTTTATGGTACTCAATATTTGTATAACCAGCGGCTTGCAGAACCTCTACTGAAGAAGGGTGTAAGCCTTCTAATAGTAGAATTTTTATTTTTTCTTTTTCCAGTGAAACTTTAGCCATTGTTCTCGTCCTTAAAATGGAAAGGTTGGGCAAACGCGGCGCACGTGCTACAAAATGGCTTAAAGGGGAACAAACTCACCACTTTGTTAGGAGACAAACGTTTTCCCTGTGCGTCTTCTGAACAATAAAGTATCAAAAAAAAAATGTTTTGGGTAAGAAAATTACGTAATAAGACATAATTTTACAGGTAGAAAGCAAAAAAAAACGGCGCCCTTAGGCACCGTATGTAATGAAGCAACAAAAAAATCAATCTTTTGTTATTTACTCTTCGATTTTTGCGCCTTCAGGCGTACCAGTGATAACGACATCCGCACCACGGTGAGCAAATAGACCAACGGTTACTACACCAGCGATAGCATTGATCGCATCTTCGAGTTGTTTTGGATCTTTGATCGCCATGCCGTGCACATCTAGAATCATGTTGCCGTTGTCGGTTGTGCAACCTTCGCGGTACACTGGGTCACCGCCCAGTTTTACTAATTCACGAGCAACGTATGAACGCGCCATTGGGATAACTTCAACCGGTAGTGGGAATTGACCCAAAACATCAACCGCTTTGGTGCCATCAACAATACACACAAATTTATCAGAGATAGCCGCTACGATTTTTTCACGAGTCAGAGCCGCACCGCCGCCCTTGATCATGTCGCGTGAAGCGTTAATTTCGTCAGCACCATCAACATAAACGTCTAGCTTAGCGACATCGTTACATTCAAATACTTTGATTTCGAGTGCTTCTAGTCTTTCAGTAGAAGCAACAGAGCTTGAAACCGCACCTTTGATCTTGTTTTTCATTGTGCCAAGTGCGTCGATGAAGTGATTGACTGTTGAGCCAGTACCGACACCGACAATGCTGCCTTCTTCAACATATTGAAGTGCTGCCCAGCCTGCTGCTTTTTTCATTTCATCTTGAGTCATGCCATTCTCCTGAATAAGGTTTTGCGATTTGAATTCATCGTTCGCGTATTGAAGTTAACGTTTGTATCAGAGGTTAACGTTTGCGGCGAGATTATAGCGCTTTAATGGTGGTTTTCCCATTGCCAAGTCTTACTCGGAGTCACTATTTTCGGTAACGGGATATCCCACTCTTCAATCGGTAATCGCTCGACATGTTGGCAGTCATGGGCTAAACCTATCGGGGTTGCGCCACAGCCAGTCTCAAACCATCGAGCCAAGGTGCGATCATAGTATCCCCCCCCCATGCCTAAGCGATGACCATGCGAGTCAAAGCCAACTAACGGGGTGAAAATCAGGTCGAGTTGCTGGCATGGTTTGACGAGCATTTGATTGAGCTTAGGTTCGACGATACCGTATTTATTCAATACCGTGGGGGTGGTTGGCGAGTAGTGAAGAAATAGCAGGTGGCCAGCAGAAAAGGGGTGCAATACAGGTAAATAGGTTTGTTTACCTTGCGCCCATAGCCATTCTATTAATGGTTGGGTGTCGAGTTCGCCATCGACCGAGAGATAGAGAGCAATATGCTGAGCACAGTTAATCTCATCGATTTGAGCACACTGGTTAACTAAGTTAAAACTGGATTGAGTTTGTTGTTCGGTAGATAAAGAATTACGTTTAATGCGTATCTGTTTGCGAAATTCGCTGCGTGTGAGCGTCTTCATAAGAAGGGATACCCCAAAGTGCCGTTGAGAATAGATGGCCCTTGAACCAGCGAGTTCAAGGCGGGTCAGCAATGATTACCGTAGGCTTCTCGGTCGGGCCGAGCATGCTCAATAGCACTCAAGTACTAACCCTTAGGGATTGCTTATCGGCTCGGGGACGTGAATCCTCTGACAAACACTCCAGGGTAAATTTTGTGTACGCTATTGCTGTCCGTGCTTTACTTTACTGAGGACATCAGAGAGCGATGTCGTGAGCTGTTCCATTCGCTCGGTCAGTGCGTTTTGTTCGTCGTTTGCTTCAAACTTCTTGGTTTGCAGTTCATAGCAAATATTCAGTGCTGCAATGGTAAGCAACTTCACTTCATTGGTTACCTTAGTACGCTCAGCCATCTCTTTCAATCGATTATCAAGATCGGCCGCCGCTGCAATCAATGACTCTTCTTGTCCCTGAGGACAATTTACACGAGTCAGTTTTCCTAATATTTCAACGTCTACCGCTTGGTTACTCATGATGGATGAACTCTTTAACGCACTATTTTAATGCTGTTGCCCTTTATCATTTTGAAAAAGTAAAAGTGCAAGTACCGATGAGGAAGCCATTTCCTCTGAGGGGAAACTATAGGTAAACCGCTATTAAGATTCAAGCTTTTCAGAGTGACTGTGTGTAAATGAGAGCTTGAGCACACAGTAATTCACCAAATTGACCAATCGTTAGTCACTCCTGGTTTAATTGCTCGGGATCGATGCTTACCAGAATTGGGGTGAAGTGGTACGATTATACTATCGAAATAAAGAATAACTGAGCGAGCTATCTGATGAGCGAAATGACTTTACCTGATTACCTAACCGTTGCGACTGAACTTCAATCGGCAAGTTTAGCCGTAACCCCTGCTGAGATGCATGGGCTATTAACGGGTATGTTAAGCGGGGGCTTAAGCCTTGCAGATAAAAGTTGGCAACCCCTGATCTTTGATTATACCAATGAAGGCATGGGGTGGCCCGATCGCGCGTTAACGCTAGCAGAAGCGACATTAAAAGTGACGACCAGTGAAATCACGGGTTCAGGTATGGAGCTGTCTATGCTATTGCCTGATGAAGACGCTAGTGCAAGCTTGTTTGATCTTGCTGACGGCGTTTCTGATTGGATTAACCATTTCATTTCTGGTTTAGGTCTGGTGGGCGCTCAATTGAACAAAGCGTCTGAAGGCACCAAAGAAGCATTAGCGGATCTTGAAGAGATGGCCAAGCTAGGCATTGACGAAAAAGATGATCTAGAAGAGCAAGCGCAGCTTCTAGAACATGTTATTGAGCACGTAAAAGCGTGTGCACTAACGATTCATGCTGAATTTGGTGCACGCCCATCTGAAGATGCGGTTCCAACCCTTCATTAATCCGCTGGTTGCTTTGAGGTCATGATGGCTCAGTATGATGTTGTAATTGCGGGTGGTGCAATGGCGGGGGCAACCTTAGCCCTTGCCTTGAATCACCTAAGCCAAGGTTCGTTGTCGATAGCGGTCGTTGAGCCTTATCAGGTTGATCATCAAGCTCATCCTGGGTTTGACTCTCGTTCGATCGCTTTGTCTTATGGCACGGTGCAGATCCTGGATTCATTGCACCTGTGGCAATCTATCGCTCCGGTAGCTACCCCGATTAAAGAAATTAATGTATCAGATAGAGGCCATGCTGGGATGACGGATATCTCCAGTGAGGCGCTTACTGTCGATGCGCTGGGGTATGTAGTCGAATTAGCCGATGTAGGGCGGATCTATCAGCAAAAGCTCACGTCTGAATCGGCGATCACGCAGCTGTGTCCTGATTCGGTAGCGCAGGTTGAGCGAGCGCAAGCGCTGACGACCATCGAGCTAGCAAGTGGGCAAACCGTCACCACTAAATTATTGGTGGCGGCCGATGGGGCTATCTCAACCTGTTGTCAGCAGCTCAATATTTCACTGAGTGAACATGACTTTGAACAAGTCGCTGTGATTGCCAATATCGTGGCGAGCGAACCCCATCAAGGTCGAGCGTTTGAGCGTTTTACTCATCATGGGCCAGTTGCTCTATTACCAATGAGTGACAACCGTTTATCGCTGGTTTGGTGTTTGCCACCAGAGCAAGCGAAAAAGGTGATGGCCTTCAACGATGATGAGTTTCTGGAGCAGCTACAGAGCGACTTTGGTTGGCGACTTGGCCGACTTGAGAAAGTCGGCAAGCGTGCGAGTTACCCACTGATCCTTCGTCACCGCCAGCAAAATATATCTCATCGATTCGCCATTGTTGGTAATGCAGCACAAACGCTCCACCCCATTGCGGGGCAAGGCTTTAACCTCGGCATTCGAGATGTGGCTTCCTTGGCGGAGGAGTTGTGTCGCCAGTTGGACGATGTGGGCCGCTATACTGGTCTTGTTTATTTTAGAAAACGCAGAGAGCAGGACAGAGGGGCAACGATCACGTTAACTTCAAGCCTAGTGCATTTGTTCTCAAACGATTTTATGACCGCTCGTATTGGGCGTAATATTGGGTTGGCTGTAATTGATAACCTCCCACCTCTTAAGGGTCCACTCTTACGTCATACGCTTGGCCTAGTAGAAAGATAAGGTAGAAAAATAATGATGCAAAGTGTTGATATCGCAATTATTGGTGGCGGCATGGTTGGCCTATCTCTCGCTGCTGCTTTGAAAGACAGTGACCTGCGAATCGCCGTTATTGAAGGTCGCGCACCGAGTGAGGGGCTTAGCGAACTGCCCGATGTTCGCGTTTCAGCATTGAGCCGCTCTAGTGAAATGATTCTACGTAATTTAGGCGCGTGGCAAGGCATTGAACAAAGGCGTGCTGCACCGTATCAAGCGATGGAAGTATGGGAACAAGACAGCTTTGCTCGTATAGAATTCGACTCGACGCGTTTAGCTCAGCCTAACCTCGGTCATATTGTTGAAAATCGTGTGATTCAGCTAGCGCTGCTTGATCAGATCAAAAAACAAGACAATGTTAGCTTATACATGCCCGCGACGTGTAAAACGATGGCGATGGGCGAGAGTGAAGCATGGTTAACGCTCGATAATGGGCAGGCGCTGACAGCCAAGTTAGTCGTGGGTGCGGATGGCGCAAATTCTTGGGTTCGTAAGCAGCAAGACATCCCATTAACACATTGGGATTACGGACACAGTGCGATTGTCGCGAACATTAAAACCACAGAGCCGCACCACAGCGTTGCCCGTCAAATATTCACACCGCAAGGCCCACTGGCATTCTTACCAATGCAGCCGAGCAACATGAGCTCGATTGTTTGGTCTACCGAGCCTAATCGTGCCGAGAATCTCGTATCTATGTCGGACTCTGAATTCAATAAGCAGCTCACGGCTGAATTCGACTCTAAGCTTGGATTGTGCGAAGTAGTCGGTGACCGTTTTGCTTTCCCACTACGCATGCGATACGCACGAGACTTCGCTGTTGATCGTGTGGTTTTGGTCGGTGATGCTGCTCATACCATTCACCCGTTAGCAGGGCAGGGCGTGAACCTTGGCCTACTAGATGCTGCAAGTTTAGCGCAAGAGCTGTTAAAGCTGTGGGCTGCGGGTGAGGACATTGGTACCAAGCGTAACCTACGTGGTTATGAGCGCTGGAGAAAAGCCGAGGCGGCGAAGATGATTGCTTCAATGCAGGGCTTTAAAGATCTGTTTGAAGGCGATAACCCAGCTAAGAAGTTAATTCGAGGTATTGGCATGAAGCTCGCTGGTCAGCTACCCGGTGCCAAAGATGAAATCATGAAACGTGCATTAGGTTTGTCAGGCAACCTTCCTGATTTAGCCAAGCGTCCTGTCACGCATCGATAGCGGAGCCAGATGCTCCGTTATTGATGTCGTAACGATTTAGAGTCATTAAACGAAAAAGGGTTGGCATAAGCCAACCCTTTTTCGTTTCGAATTCGTTAGATCGCCAAACTAAGCGTATGCACAGCGTAGCTTCATAATCTCACCATTGATCTCTTTCACTGTTTGAAAGTGGCGTTTTTCAGCTCGTTCCGGCAGCACAAGCTTACCGTTATCAAACTCAAATTTCCCTACGCCGTAAATGTAGATTCGCCCTTTGAAAAGTCGACTTACATGTTTAGCTATCATACCTGGTGTATAGCGCTTAAACAGTCTCATTATAGTTATCCTTATATTTACCTAGCCTGCATATTATAAAAAATCTCCGAGATAATAATTGTGATAAGTATGGAGTAAAATGCAGTAGAGTTGACGTTAATTAGATATTTGTGCTGTTCTAAACACTTTTTGCAGTAAATATCTATTTTTACGTGACCTTCTCCTCAAATTTATTGTGAGTGATGAAAACGCAGTGAACTTTCGTATCCATTATTAAGCATTAATAATGTTACAAGTATAAGAATAGGCGGGATTCTCTATTTGTATAATCGAATCATAAATTTTAGGCATAAAAAAAAGCCCGTCTAAAACGGGCGAATAGTCACAGATGCATTACACAAAAGTGGATACTGATATTACTCAGTGGATTCACTATTACTGATTTGCCTATAAGCTAGCCAGTGAATTTACAATAACCCACATTTCGAGTAATGACTACTTATGTCTTAATTTTGATTAGAAATTTACTTGTTGGGTTGTTTAATTACGATAAGTCTCACGAAAAATATGTACTCAATGAAAGTATGGGTTTTATTTTGTGACTCGACTCGCCTTTTGGGAGTGCTTATCGACTGATCTCAGCAATGCGCGGAGCACAAAGCGCCATAAGATCATCGAGGGCAAGGGCGATACCAGCCATGCGGTCACCTGAGCTAATGGTAACGGTCGAGTTGTTCTGAATGGATGGATCAAAAATGATCGGCATATGCCTTTTTAGAGCGAGAGGGCCAACACACCCTACTTTAAAACCTGTGATGGTTTCAACATCAGCAGCTGATACACAGGTCATTCGGCGACAGTTTAGCAGCGAGCGCACTTTCTTTGGGTCGACAGAGCGATCGCCTGCAGTACAGGCTAGCGCATACTGGTTACCCATATCTTTGAGCAGGATGCATTTGACCATTTGTGAGGTGTCAATGCCTCTCTCTAGTGCGGTATCTTCGATGCTGGTGGTGGGTTTGCTTTGCATCAGCAGGCGATAATTCACCTGCTGTTGATCCAGCCATTGTGTGATCAGGGTTTCCACAGAGTTACTCGTCGTCAAGGCTGTACGGCAGTGGCAGGATATTCCATATTTGATCAGGCTGTGCGGTCAATCGAAGCTGAACATCATCGTCAAGGTTGTTTGGCAGTACCATCAGGCCAATCGCTTGGTGATCAGCAAATTGATAGACGTTTAACAGTCGGCCTGCGCCACGCCAGTTTTCACCCACGCTACGCTCTAGTTCAATCGAGCTTTCTAAAGACAATACTTCAGCCGTTGGTCCTGAAACAATGCGCATTTCACGCTTGTTCATGCCTCGATACTTGGCACGAGCTACTGTTTCTTGACCCGTGTAACAGCCCTTGGTGAAGCTGATGCCACCAATCGCTTGCAGGTTAAGTGCCTGAGGGATGTGCTCATTTTGCTCTGCTTTGGTTAGGTTAGGCTGAGCATCGATAATTTCATGATACTGCCAAAGCGTTTGCGCTACTTTTTCAGCCGAGCTGTTCGATACCAAGACTTCAGCGGCTTCTTCGGTAATAAGCAGAGCCCAGCGGTGGTCAGAGACCTGAACGGCAGTGCCACCAGAGATAGTACGTACCTTACCTTGGCTTTCTGAAATCGAGTCTATGTATTGATCAGCGGCAGTACCCATAATGCCGAGCACAACGTCGGTGGTTTGCTCAATTTCAACCTTAGAGAACACCGCGTATTTTTTGATTTCGACTAATTCAACGTCAATTGCGGATTTCGGCTGCATGAGTGCATAGCCACCATTGTGGTGGAACAGACGGAAGATGCTCCATACTTTTCCTTTGGCATCACAGTGTGCGCCTAATGTGGATTCATTATTAGGAAGAGTCACGACATCGCACGTTACTTGGCCTTGCAGGTACGACTTTTTGTCATCGCCTAGCATGGAGATTGCACTCCAGTCTGATACGTAGGTCATCATCAGTTCTGGAAACGATTCATTTGGCGTATGAGCGAGCGGCTGAAAGGTGTTTTTCCAATCCATTTTATCTTTCCTAATCATTTTATTTGGCTCTATGTTAATCCGGTTCCGTTTCTTTGTCAGCCAAGGTTTTTTTGTGAGCTTAGATAGGGACTGTGACTCACACAGTAGTTGCAGAGCTTATGAATTGTTACACTTCGAGCAAGAAACATTATCGGTGAGGATAGCCAATGTATACTGCAGAGCAGAAAGCACGAATTAAATGGGGTTGCCGTCGCGGCATGTTAGAGCTTGATGTTGTCATAATGCCATTTTTTGAAGAGTGCTTTGATTCATTGCAAGAGCAGGAGCAGCGTGAGTTTGTTTCTCTACTAGAGTGCGATGACCCCGATTTATTTTCTTGGGTAATGGGGCATGGACGCAGTGAAAATTTAGGCCATGCATCAATGGTTGATAAAATTGTTGCACACAACCTCAGCAAGGTTCGTTAAGCTTCAGCTTAGCCCTTCCTATTCTGCATTATTTGTTAAAGGTACGGTTTTTGGGTGCCTTTTGTTTTTGATCGTCCTGTCTTCTGTTCCGCTTGCTGTCAGCCTGTATTGCTTAATGTTAATCATCCACTTGTTCAAAACTAATCACGTGATTGTAAACAGTGCTCATGGTCGTTTTGATTATCAAGAAGATGGTGAGGTTCGGCTTAATGATCAGCGTTATTTTCTCAAGTCCGTTGATACGATCTGGGCGCAATTCTTTGTTAAATTACGATTTAGGTGTGGGCATTCGGTATTACTATGGCGAGACAGTTGTCGTGAGCGTGAATATCGACACTTTTTAGCTCACATTCAGCGGCAACACCAACGCTAAAGAAAAGGGAGCGCTGGGCTCTCTTTTCTTTGATCGTGTCTTATACCAATCACAGCAAGTAAGTGATCAGAAATAGCGTTTTCACAAGCTAGGGTGATCAGTTATTTACTACGATTGGTATTATTATGACGGATTGGCTGGCGTAAGGATCGTAGGTCCGCTATCTTCAGCCAGCTCTGGGTAATCCAAGGTGTAGTGCAGGCCACGACTCTCTTTACGTTGCATAGCACAACGAACCATCAGCTCTGCAACTTGCAGTAGATTACGTAGCTCTAGCAGGTTATTCGACACCTTGAAGTAGCTGTAGTACTCATGGGTTTCTTGTTGCAGCATTTGAATGCGACGCAGTGCGCGTTCGAGGCGTTTATCGGTTCGAACAATCCCCATGTAATCCCACATGAATAGACGCAATTCATGCCAGTTGTGTTGAATGATAACCTCTTCGTCACTATTGGTCACTTGGCTCTCATCCCATGCTGGCAGCTCGGCACATAGCTGAGATTGATCGATGTTCTCAACAATGTCTTTTGCTGCTGCCCACGCATAAACCACGCACTCAAGCAGTGAATTTGACGCCATACGGTTAGCTCCGTGTAAGCCGGTATAGCTTACTTCACCAATCGCATACAGATTCGTGAGGTCGGTTTGACCTTGCTTATTGACCATCACACCACCGCAAGTGTAGTGCGCTGCCGGTACGATAGGGATCGGCTCTTTGGTCATGTCGATGCCTAAGTCCATCAAACGAGTGTGGATCATAGGGAAATGCGCGGTGATAAACTCTTTAGGCTTATGGCTGATGTCGACATACATGCAGTCAGCGCCCAAACGTTTCATTTCAAAGTCAATCGCCCGCGCTACTACGTCACGTGGCGCTAATTCACCACGCTCATCGAAGTCTTTCATAAAGCGAGAACCATCAGGGCGACGCAAATAAGCGCCTTCACCACGTAGGGCTTCCGTGAGTAGGAAGTTACGTGCTTCTGGGTGGAACAAGCAAGTCGGGTGGAATTGATTGAACTCTAGGTTCGCAACGCGGCAACCTGCACGCCAAGCTATCGCTATACCATCACCAGAAGAGACGTCAGGGTTGGAGGTGTATTGGTAAACTTTTGAAGCGCCGCCGGTGGCTAACACAACAAACTTAGCGCGTACGGTTTCGACGTGTTCTTGGTTGCGGTTCCAGATATAGGCACCGATAACTTTGTCTTTTGAACCATCAATCTTATCTTCGGTGATCAAATCCAACGCATTATGGCGTTCGAAGATCTCGATATTTGGGTGGTTATTCACGTTATCTTGTAGGGAGGTTTGCATCGCCATACCCGTTGCATCGGCGGCATGCAAGATCCTGCGGTGGCTATGGCCGCCTTCGCGAGTGAGGTGATACTTAGGCTGGCCTTCGGTGCTGTTCTCATCTTTATCAAATGGAACACCGCCATCAATCAGCCATTGCACACACTCTTTTGCATTTTCAGCAATGAATTGAACGGTATCTTCTTCACATATTCCACCGCCAGCAATTTGAGTATCTTCTACATGTGACTCAATACTGTCCGACTCATCGAACACTGCAGCAATACCGCCTTGTGCATAATATGTCGACCCTTCGCTGCGTGGTCCTTTGCTTAATACAATTACTTTTGCATGTTCTGCTACGCGTAAGGCTAATGACAAGCCTGCTGCACCACTTCCTACCACTAATACATCACATTGATGTTCTCGGTTTGCGTTCATAAAACTCATTAAATCCCGGGCTATAGTAGAATTGTCTACTCTTGATTGGCTTTGTCTTGTTTTAGGCGTTTCGGGAAGACTGTTATAATCTTCCTAGAGTCATCTTAAAACGCTATGTAAAATCAAGATGTAGACAACTATCTAGAAATATTTAATTGCTCAATACCATTGCTTTTGCTCAAGTTTCCTAAATTGATAGGGGCAACTATTTTTATTACATCACATTGTGAAACAATAATGGCAAATAATTTTAAGAAAGTTGGAACTTTCGGTATTGGACCTAGTCACAATAGTGCTCTTGTAGACGGTGGTGTCAATACTACAATTTCGCATAATTAGTACCCGTATCTGTGAAGGTGAGGGTTATAACAATAGGAGTACCCGCTCGAATGAACGAGCAGCTAACGGATCAAGTGTTGATTGAGCGAGTTCAGAGTGGAGATAAGCAGGCATTTAACTTACTCGTGGTTAAGTATCAAAACAAAGTTTGTAATCTTATCTCTCGATACGTGAATAATTCTGGTGATGTACCTGATGTAGCACAAGAAGCTTTTATTAAAGCTTACCGCGCGATACCTAATTTTCGAGGCGAGAGTGCCTTCTATACATGGCTATACAGAATTGCTGTGAACACCGCTAAGAACCATATCGTTGCTCAAAGCCGTAGGCCACCAGTAACGGATGTCGATGCAGAAGATGCAGAATATTACGAAACAGACAGCGCATTAAAAGAAATATCGAACCCTGAGAACTTAACGCTGTCAAAAGAATTGAAACAAGTTGTTTTTGGAGCGATTGAAGCGCTGCCAGAAGATTTAAAAACTGCAATGACATTGCGTGAGCTCGAGGGCTTGAGCTACGAAGAAATTGCAGAAGTAATGGATTGTCCAGTAGGAACCGTACGTTCGCGTATTTTCCGAGCTCGTGAAGCGGTGGAAAAGAAAATCAAACCTCTTTTGCAACGCTAGAACTTGTAATAATTATGGTGAAAATAATGGCTGATAAAGAAAAGCTTTCGGCACTCATGGATGGTGAAATGATCGATAAGGGTCTCATTGTAGACCTTGAAAGTGTTCAAGAAAGTATCAATACCTGGCAGAGTTATCATTTAATTGGTGACGTAATGCGCGGGGATGCGCCAAAAAATCAAGATTGGAATATCGCTAGTAGTGTAGCAGCAGCGCTCGAGGATGAGCCTGCGTACAATTCAACATCGAATCTGCATCAAGCAGCGGTTGAACCTAGTGTTACTCCAGTTGAAGAACAGCCGAAACCTCATCAAGCGAAGCGTCAGCTTCCTGTGTGGTTACAACAGTTTGGACAAGTTGCCGTGGCAGCGTGTGTCTCATTAGCAGTTGTATTGGGTGTTCAGCAATATGGTGGTAGCGATCCTGCTGCACCAGAGCAGCTACCTGTACTTCAGACGATTCCATTTTCAGGCTCGGTTGAACCAGTAAGCCTAACGCGTGACTCTGTTGAGAAGCCCACTTCTGAAGCTAACATACAAGAGCAGCGCAAACGTGTTAATGCGTTATTGGAAGACTATCAATTGCAGCTCAGACTAAACAGTGACGCATCGCCAATCGAAGATGCCCATCTAGAATCGGACATTGAATGAAGAAAATCCTGGTCAGTGCACTGACACTGTTTAGCTTGATGTCTCCAGCAGCCTTTGCAGAGGAACCGACAGAACCGACTGCTAAGGCTTTGCTTCATCAAATGAACGAGGCCAGTCAGCATCTAAATTACGAATTCTCCTACATACTGATAAAGAAGAGCAGTATTGAACCTCTGCTGTATCGTCATGCTGTGAACGAAGATCAACAACTCGCCCACCTTATTTATCTCAGCGGCCCAGTTCGTGAGGTGATTCGACGTGGCAACGAAGTGAGCTATATTGAGCCAGGTACAGAGCCATTTACCATCCAATCTGGCAGTATGGTTGCCCCGGTCATTCCGATGATCAATCGAGATATCGATTCTCTTAATCAATACTATGACTTCGTTAAAGTTGGGCGAGCTCGTGAAGCGGGTAGCACCACTCAAGTATTGCGAGTCGTACCTAAAGATGGCCTGCGCTACTCTTACGTGGTTTGGGTTGATGAGAAAACGAACCTTCCTCTGCGTGCCGATCTGCTCGATCGTGATGGCGAAGTGCTTGAACAATACCGTACGATCTCTTATGTGGTGAACGATAAAATTGCTGAGGTCATGGCGGGCTTAAGTCAAGCTCAACTGCCGAAGGTGTTGTCATTGCCGGAAGGCTTGGTGAGTGAAACCAACTGGCAAGCCTCTTGGATACCTGAAGGGTTTAAGTCGAATGAGCTCAGTCGTTATCAAATGGCGGCGACCGATAAAATGGTTGAGAGTCAACTTTTCAGTGATGGATTGTTTAGCTTTTCGGTATATATCGCCGACAAAGACGAACACTCATTGAAAGGTCAGTTGGTACGTCAAGGGCGTAGAACCTTACACAGCTTAGTGATTGGCGACAGAGAAGTGTCTGTTGTGGGGGATATCCCGCCAGCAACAGCCAAGCGTATCGCTCAATCTGTTATTTTCAATAATCAGGTGTCAGCGCAATGATGACCGCGCTGGCGACCGTTAGCTCAGTTGAACAAAAAGGTAAGCAATACTTTGTTCAATTGAGTTGCGAACAACAAACTAGTTGCAGCAGCTGTTCATCTCAAAAAAGCTGCGGTACCGGGGTTGTCACCAAAGCTGTTGGGAACAAGTCATTGTTTTGGATCTTAAAAACCAAAAGTCTTGTTAAGGCCGGGCAGGTTGTAGAGATCGGCTTTCCTGAAAAAAGCCTGTTGCAGTCAGCCGCGATTGTTTACCTTATCCCATTATTTATGCTGATGGCGGGGGCTGGTTTCGGTCTGCTATTGCTACAGCCCTTACTCCAAGGGGGCGAGGGGATTGTTATCCTTAGTGCTACACTATTTACAGCAGGTGGTATCGCTTTAGCGAAGCGGTTAGCCAAACCCATGGAAGACAAATCCAAGCAAGAAGTCGTCTTGATTCGAATCCTAGGTGAGTCTCTCGTCTAATTTATGATGCTTATTGCCCTTAAATTGGGTAGAATCTGCCAACTTGATTGAAATGCCGCCACCAATGCTGATGCTAGATTGGAAGCATAGCGGCTTTCTTATTATCCCTATTCAAAGAGTTTAGTCACACCAAGCCTATGAAGCACATTCGTAATTTTTCGATTATCGCCCACATCGACCACGGTAAGTCGACCCTTTCTGACCGCTTAATCCAAGTTTGTGGAGGATTAAGTGAACGTGAGATGGCAGCTCAAGTCCTCGATTCTATGGATATAGAACGCGAGCGTGGTATTACAATTAAAGCGCAGAGTGTGACTTTAGATTACAAAGCTAAAGATGGTGAGACTTACCAACTTAACTTTATCGACACGCCTGGACACGTAGACTTCTCGTATGAAGTATCTCGTTCTCTAGCGGCTTGTGAAGGCGCACTACTTGTAGTGGATGCTGGCCAAGGTGTTGAAGCACAAACTCTAGCAAACTGTTACACAGCAATCGAAATGGAACTGGAAGTGGTGCCAATCTTGAACAAGATTGACCTACCAGCTGCTGAACCAGAGCGCGTTGCTGAAGAGATCGAAGAGATCGTTGGCATCGATGCGATGGAAGCGACTCGCTGTTCTGCGAAAACAGGTTTAGGCGTTGATGATGTTCTAGAAAACATCGTAACGGCTATCCCACCACCGGAAGGTGATCCTGAAGCGCCTCTTCAAGCGCTGATCATTGACTCTTGGTTCGATAACTACCTTGGCGTTGTTTCTTTGGTTCGTATCAAGAACGGTACACTGAAGAAGAACGACAAGATTCGAGTAATGTCGACAGACCAAGTTTGGGGTGTTGACCGTCTAGGTATCTTCACACCTAAGCAAATCGACACCACTGAGCTAAATACTGGTGAAGTAGGTTGGGTTGTTTGCGGTATTAAAGACATCCTAGGTGCACCGGTTGGTGATACGTTGACGCTTGCTAAAGGCGGCAGCACTGAACGTCTACCTGGTTTCCAAAAAGTGAAGCCTCAGGTATACGCAGGTCTGTTCCCTGTTTCATCTGATGACTACGAAAACTTCCGTGATGCACTAGGCAAACTAAGCCTGAACGATGCATCACTGTTCTTCGAACCAGAAAGTTCGGCAGCACTTGGTTTTGGTTTCCGTTGTGGCTTCTTAGGAATGCTTCACATGGAGATCATCCAAGAGCGTCTAGAGCGTGAATACGACCTAGACCTAATCACAACTGCTCCAACAGTAGTGTATGAAGTTGTAAAAACAGATAAAACGGTTCTTTACGTTGATAGCCCGGCTAAACTGCCAGCGGTTAATGACCTAGAAGAAATTCGTGAGCCAATTGCACGCTGTAATATTTTGGTACCTTCGGACTACTTAGGTAACGTAATCACACTGTGTGTTGAGAAGCGTGGCGTACAAGTAGACATGGTTTACCACGGTAACCAAGTTGCTGTGACATACGATCTTCCTATGGCAGAAGTCGTTCTAGACTTCTTCGACCGCCTGAAATCAACGTCTCGCGGTTACGCATCATTGGATTACAACTTCCAACGTTACGAGCCATCAAACATGGTACGTGTAGACGTATTGCTGAATGGCGAAACGGTTGATGCACTGGCTATCATCACGCACAAAGATATTGCTCAGTCTCGTGGTCGTCTACTGGTTGAGAAGATGAAAGAATTCATCCCTCGTCAGATGTTCGATATCGCGATTCAAGCCGCGATTGGTAACCACATCATTGCTCGTTCTACAGTGAAACAACTGCGTAAGAACGTAATCGCAAAATGTTACGGTGGTGATATCAGTCGTAAGAAGAAACTTCTTAAGAAACAAAAAGAAGGTAAGAAGCGTATGAAGCAGATCGGTAACGTTGAACTGCCTCAAGAAGCATTCTTAGCGATTCTTCATGTTGGTAAAGACTAGGTATCAATCGCACTAACTACCTGCTGAGCATTACTGGTTAAAATCGTTTATTTCTTTGTTGCAAAGATTGTAATTAGGCCCACTAGTCACTGCACTTTGCGCCTCGAACTAAACGATTTTTCCTGCGTAATCTCCCCAGCATTTAGTCAGCATGATTGATACAGATTAGAAATATTAAGCAGAGTGAAAGGGTTATACTCTTTCACTTTCGTTATTTTTAAAGAAATGAAATTTAAGGGATATCAATGGCTAATACATTTTCGCTTATCTTAGTGATCGTAACTCTAGTGACTGGCATTGTATGGGCGTTGGAAAAGTTTGTGTGGGCGAAGAAGCGCCAACAAAAACTGGCTGACGTTGAAGCACAATCGAATGGCCTAGACGCTGAAACCAGCGCAAAAGTTACGGCTCAGCCTTGGTGGGTTGAAAACAGTGTTTCCATTTTCCCGGTAATTGCATTTGTTTTGGTTCTGCGTTCATTTATTTATGAACCGTTTCAAATCCCTTCTGGCTCGATGATGCCAACCCTTTTGGTGGGGGACTTCATCTTGGTAGAGAAGTACGCGTATGGTCTAAAAGACCCTGTATGGCGCACTCAACTGGTAGAAACGGGCAAGCCAGAGCGTGGTGATTCAATCGTATTTAAGTACCCACCTCAACCTAATATCGACTACATCAAGCGTGTTGTTGGTATGCCAGGTGACACAATTCGCTATAGCAGTCGTAAAGAGATCTGTATTCAAGCGAAGGGTACAAGTAGCTGTGAACCAGTGAAATTAAGTAACGTTGAAGAAAGCCAATTTGTTCAAGATGGTGTGCCTCTGATTCAGCTGAATGAACAGCTTGGAGACGTAGAGCACCAAATTTTAGTTAACCCATTACGCCGAGATCGTGTGCAAGCATACCAACCTCGCAATGGCGTTAACGAGTGGGTCGTTCCAGAAGGCCAATACTTTGTGATGGGTGATAACCGTGACAACAGTGCTGATAGCCGTTACTGGGGCTTTGTCCCTGAAGCAAACCTTGTTGGTAAGGCCGTTGCTATTTGGATCAGCTTTGAGTTCGAACGCGGTTCAGACAGCATACTTCCAACATGGATTCCTACTGGTGTGCGCTTTAATCGCATCGGTGGGATTCATTAATCGATCACATAACACATCGAGAGAGCATGAATTCTCCAATTGATAAACTAGAGAGAAAGATTGGCTATCAGTTCAATGATGCCGATCTTATCCACTTGGCGCTGACTCACCGCAGCGCCGCAGGTAAACATAACGAACGTCTTGAGTTTCTGGGCGATTCAATTTTAAGTTTTGTTATCGCTGATGATCTTTACCACCGTTTCCCTAAGGTAAACGAAGGTGATATGAGCCGCATGCGTGCAACATTAGTACGTGGTCATACATTGGCAGAACTAGGTCGTGAATTCGAACTAGGAGATTACTTAAAATTAGGTCCAGGTGAGTTGAAGAGTGGCGGTTTCCGTCGTGATTCTATTCTAGCGGATGCAGTTGAAGCGATCATCGGCGCTGTCTATTTAGATAGTGATACCGAGACGGTTCGCGGCATTATTTTAAGCTGGTACCAATCTCGCCTAGAAGCAATTCAGCCTGGAGTATCTCAAAAAGATCCGAAAACTCGTCTTCAAGAGTTTTTGCAAGGTCGAAGAAATCCTCTACCTGTTTACACAGTGACTAATATTAAAGGTGAAGCACACAACCAAGAATTTACGGTTGAGTGTGAAGTGGCAGGTGTGGATAAACCTGTTATCGGTAAAGGCACTAGCCGCCGCAAGGCAGAACAAGCGGCTGCTGAAACAGCATTAGAGCAACTAAGCAATGTCTGATAACAACCAAGATTTCGATATCGATGCATTCTTTTCATCTGATAGCAAACAAACAGGCCTACCGGAAAACCAACACTGTGGCTTCATCGCTATTGTCGGTCGCCCAAATGTAGGTAAGTCGACGCTTCTGAACCATATTTTGGGTCAGAAGATCTCTATTACATCACGTAAACCACAGACGACACGCCACCGTATTATGGGCGTTGAAACTGAAGGCGATTACCAAGCGATTTTTGTTGATACTCCTGGACTTCATATTGAAGAAAAGCGTGCCATCAACCGCTTGATGAACCGTGCAGCGAACAGTTCACTGAGTGATGTGAACCTAGTATTCTTCCTAGTCGATGGAACTCACTGGACTGATGACGATGAGATGGTATTGAACAAGCTGAGAAAAGCAGATTTCCCAGTGGTTCTTTGTATTAACAAAGTAGACAACGTTCAAGACCGTAACGACGTTATGCAGCACATGATGGAAGTGTCTAAGAAGATGGAATTCGTTGATGTTGTTCCAATCTCAGCGAAGCAAGGTAAAAACATCGATGTACTGCGTAAACATGTACGTGAACATTTACCTAAAGCGACCCACCACTTTCCTGAAGAGTACGTGACGGATCGCTCACAGCGCTTTATGGCGTCTGAGATCATCCGTGAAAAGCTGATGCGATTCACTGGTGAAGAACTCCCTTACTCCGTCACGGTTGAAATCGAGCGTTTTGATTACAACCCAGATAACGATGGCTTCCACATCAACGCCCTGATCCTTGTTGAACGTACTGGTCAGAAGAAAATGGTGATTGGTAAAGCCGGTGAGAAGATCAAAACAATTGGTCGTGAAGCACGTATCGATATGGAAGAGCTATTCGGTCGTAAGGTTTACCTAGAGACTTGGGTCAAGGTTAAATCTGGTTGGGCTGATGATGAGCGTGCACTTCGCTCGTTAGGCTACATCGACGATCTATAATCTAGATTGAACTTCACTTTCCTTAGTGGGATGTGAAAACCAAAATAGTGAGTTTAAGAGAGAGTGCGAACTCTCTCTTTTTGTATCTGTAATAAGGGTAAGTGATTGAGCGAAGGGTTACAGCGATGCTTTGTGTTGCACCGTCGACCATATAGCGAGTCGAGTCTGATCTTGGATGTCTTCAGTGAAGAGTTCGGTCGGATGACGTTGATGTCTAAAGGCGCACGCAGCAAGCGTTCCAATTTGAAAGGTGCATTGCAGCCTTTTACGCCGCTACTGCTTAAGTGGTCTGGTAATGGTTCGATGAAAACCTTACGCCAAGCTGAGCCAATAAGCTTGGGGCTTCCTCTCGCGGGTATAAACCTGTATTCAGCCATGTATGTGAATGAGCTAATCGGCCGCGTATTGATGGCTGAAGTACCAATACCTGCACTTTTTCACGACTATCTTCATGCTTTAACAGAGCTCGCGCATAATGAGAACCCTGAGCCAGCACTGCGTCGCTTTGAGTTGGCTCTATTATCTGCAATGGGCTATGGGGTAGACTTTTTACACTGCGCAGGTACTGGTGAAGCCATCGATCCAACCATGACTTATCGCTACCGAGAGCAGAAAGGTTTCATCGCTTCAGTGCGTCGAGATAACCTGACTTTTATGGGCGATGAACTTATTGCAATCAGCGAACGTAGGTTTATCACTAAAGAGCAGTTAAAAGCGGCAAAACGCTTTACACGCATAGCCTTAAAGCCGTATCTTGGCGGCAAACCATTAAAAAGTAGAGAGCTATTTATGCCAACCATAGCTCTCTCTAGAGCACGGAGTATTGGAAAATGAGCTCAATCCTTTTAGGCGTTAATATCGACCATATTGCAACCCTGCGTAATGCGCGTGGTACTAAATACCCAGATCCAGTACACGCAGCCGAGATTGCCGAACGTGCAGGTGCAGACGGCATTACCATCCACCTGCGTGAAGACCGTCGTCATATTGTTGACCGCGATGTGCGTATTCTGGCTGAAACACTTCAAACTCGTATGAACTTGGAGATGGCAGTAACGGACGAGATGGTTCAAATTGCCCTCGATACTAACCCTGAGTTTGTTTGTCTGGTTCCTGAAAAGCGTGAAGAGTTAACCACTGAAGGTGGCCTAGACGTCGTTGGTCAGCTTGAGAAGATCAAAGCGGCGACGCAAAAACTGTCTGCAGCGGGTATCAAAGTATCTCTGTTTATCGATGCTGACCGTGAGCAAATCGATGCAGCAAAAGCGTGTGGCGCACCGTTCATTGAGCTACATACGGGTCATTATGCGGATGCTAAGACAGAAGAAGACCAACAAGACGAGCTTAAGAAGATCGCGGCTGGCGCAAGCTACGCGGACGATCTTGGGATCACAGTTAATGCGGGTCATGGTCTCACCTACCATAACGTTGCCCCGATTGCGGCACTTCCAGAGATATACGAGCTGAACATCGGTCACTCGATCATGGGACGCGCAGTGTTTGATGGCTTAAACAAAGCCGTTGCAGACATGAAAGCAATTATGGAAACAGCACGTAACAACGCTTAGTTTTGTAAGTAGTAAGCGATGCGTTGTGAATTATTAGATAGAAGTTAAGTAGTAGAGGAAACATGGCAGTTGTTGGATTAGGTACAGATATTACAGAAATTGAACGTATTGAAAAGGCGTTGTCACGAAGTGGTGATGCTTTTGCTCAGCGTATTTTGACGGATTCTGAATTTGAAGTATTCCAGCAACTTAAGCAAAAAGGGCGTTACCTTGCCAAGCGTTTTGCTGCTAAAGAAGCGGCATCTAAGGCATTAGGCACAGGGATTGCTTTGGGTGTGACCTTCCACGACTTTGAGATTTCAAACGATGAGTATGGTAAGCCAGTTCTGAGCCTACATAAAAAAGCGCGTGAAATCGCAGAGGCGAGTGGTACAACATCGATTCATCTGACTATTTCGGATGAGCGTCACTACGCAGTGGCGACCGTGTTACTCGAATCCTGATTGATTACGACCAACCTGAATCTAATGTTTGATTAGCGACTCGCTACAAAACAAAAAAGCAGAGCTTACGAGCTCTAATGCCGTTCACTTAAGGTGAGCGGCATTGTTTTTTCTAGGATATCGGCTTGGCTTTTTCTTCACGACTCTA
>NZ_CANLBV010000023.1 GCF_947488985.1 uncultured Vibrio sp. | reverse complement strand
TGAAACTCAGTGCATTGTTTAAGAATTAGGCAACTATGGACCAGGCATGTCTTCTATCTGAATTAAGCAACAAAACCGTAGTCATCTGTACAATAAAAGGGAATGGTAAATTTCGATAGAAGACGTTGTCGTTTATTAAATGCCTCAGTGTCTCTTTTACCAAAAGAGTGGGCAATGATGCGTTTATATCTAGGCTCCCAAGCATACCAAAGCCAACGTTGATTTTTCTTATTACCGACAAACGACCATTGTTCATCGACCTCGCATATCAACTCAATGTTCGCGATATCAAAAGGGATTGTCGTTACTTGCCTAGGTGAGAGTTTTTTAAAGTGCGTAAAACGGTGTTGTAAGCAACTTTCAACACACGGGCAGTATCTCTTACACCAGAGCTATTCATTGCCATATCAAGGATTTTATCTTTAACGCCAGGCTTTCTTGCTCCGTAAGCATAATCGAGCTGAAAAGTACGCTGACTATCGAGGCATCGAAAACGTTGATAGCCCGCAGCCCCTTTACCATGCTTTCGAACGGCATTGCTCTGACTACAAAAGAGACAATTAACCTGAATAGTTGCCATGGTTGATCTCCCCCAAAGCGTAGATTTTAACACAGAAACAACAGATTGGAGTCATGACCAAATTTTTAACCGTTTAGGTAGCCACTCCGTTAGTCAAATTACCCCAAATCAATATAAAATGTTAATATCGTCACATTAATTGCTGATGCGGCATAGGTGACTTAGATTGTACCTTTGGTACCCCAAAATTGAATTTTATCATTTGGTACCCCACCTGATACCCCACCAGTCTAACCATAAAAATAAAAGGTAAAATTTTCATATGGTTGCAAGCAAAATTCAATGGTTTCCGGGTCACATGCATAAAGCCCGCAAAGAAATCGAAGAAGTTATCCCACAGGTTGATGTGATCATCGAAGTACTGGACGCTCGCATTCCGTTCAGTAGTGAAAACCCAATGATCTCTTCACTGCGCGGCGATAAGCCTTGTGTAAAAGTGTTGAACAAACGTGATCTTGCGGATCCTGAGCTCACTCAACGTTGGATTGAGCACTTCGAGAAAGAGCAAGGCGTAAAAGCGATCGCGATTACCACCAGCGTTAAAGAAGAAGTGAATCATGTTATGGAGTTGGTGCGTAAACTGGCACCAAATCGTGAAGAGATCGGTAAGAACATTCGCACCATGATCATGGGCATTCCTAACGTGGGAAAATCGACCATCATCAACTGCTTAGCTGGACGTACGATCGCGGTTACGGGGAACCAACCAGCGGTCACACGTCGTCAGCAACGTATCAACCTACAAAACGGTGTTATCTTGTCTGACACCCCTGGGATCCTATGGCCTAAAGTAGAAAACCCACACAGTGGTTTCCGCCTCGCAGCAACAGGGGCAGTTAAAGATACAGCTATGGAATATGACGAAGTAGCATTTTATACCGTAGAGTATCTAGCAAAACAATACCCTCACCTACTGCAAGAACGTTACCAAATCGAAGAGTTGCCAGAATCTGATATCGAGCTGATGGAAGCGATTGGCCGTAAGCGTGGTGCACTTCGTGCCGGTGGTCATATCGACCTTCACAAGTGTTCTGAAATTTTACTTCATGAACTTCGTAACGGTACGCTAGGCAATATCACTTTAGAGCGACCAGAAATGATCACTAAAGAGCTGATCGAAGTGGAAGAAGCCGCGGCACTGAAAGCCGAACAGCAAGCGAAAAAAAAAGAAGAGCGCAGAAAGCGTTATTTGAAGAATAAACGTTAATTACTGTTAGCCACTCATAGACTAACCAGCCTAAAGATATCCACGCTCTATTTTCGATAGGACGTGGATACAACCCCCTTCTATTTTATTGATCTAGCTAACATACTGACAAGTATGTAGGAAATACCGTTTACAATCACATATACTGTGACATACTACGCAACTTATTGTGTATAATATCGACTGGGTTCGCAATGCGCTCTTATTCTGGGTTCAAAAATCGGAGGTTTAAAACCTATTTCGATAATGAAATTTATCTGCCGTACATCAATTTCATCTATATCCCCATTTCAATATTCTGCGCCTTTATTGTTTCCGACTACGTTCACTTCGGTAAAGATGGCCTAGCACCAATCGCTTACCGATTTTTGCTATTCCTATTGATGTTAGCTGTCGCAAGATATTGCATTAAAAACAGACCCAATATATTTGAATTAGTCGAAAGTGCCTTCCTTGTGATTAGTGCGCTGTTCTTAGCCTACGTTGGTCGACTCGCGATTGAACTCAACAATTTTGATTACCAAAGTGGCATCATTTTGGTGATGATTTACATCGGCACATTTTCAAGATTGTCAGCCAAATACAGCATTGTCACACTTTCCTTTATTTTTGCTACGTATCTCATTGGGCTTGCCCCTTTGCTTTATGCAGCAGAGCCCGAGCATGAAATTGCCACCATTTCTATATACCTCTCTGTATATGTCCTGATCATAGCTGCCTGCATCAAACGCGATCTAGAAGTACACAAACGTTTCTTACAATCAGAGTTGCTGCGCAAACAAGCGATTCAACTGCGAAAGCAATCAAATATGTTTGAAGCGCTTTCCTATCAAGATGCACTGACAGGCTGTTATAACCGCCTGTATTTACATCAGGTTATTGAGCCCAATATCGATCGACAACTTTCGATGACAACCATCATGATCGACGTCGATTACTTTAAGTCAATCAATGACACCTATGGCCATCAAACTGGTGACTTCGTGATTAAAGAGTTGGCTGAGGCGATTCAAGATACGCTGCCAAAACAAAGTACCTGCTTTCGATACGGCGGAGAAGAGTTTTTGATTATCATCCAAAACGAAACTCAAACCGATATCATCACATTAGCAGACAAGCTACTGGCCTGCCAAGCTTAGATTTGATATCACGGTTTCTATAGGTATCAAGCATGTACCAAAAGCATTAAGAGCCGTTGAACAATTGATCAACGATGCCGATCAAGCGCTCTACGTGTCTAAGAGAAAAGGTCGAAATTGCATCTCTTGGTCTGAGTAACCAGAGTAACCAGGCGAGTCATAACAAGAGACTATGGTATAAAAGCCAGTTATCCACGCAAACGAAAAAGCCCCATACTAATTCAAGCATGAGGCTCATTAACCCAGTCACGTTTAACGTTATTCTAAAAATCGACTACCTCAAAGTAGTTAAGAATACACGGCATTTGCGGTCACTTGTTCTAGAAACTGTGGCGATTCCCAAGAGATCACTTTTTCTTTAACTTGGCTTCCACAGGGTGCATTCCATACTTGTTCAAGCTCTTCTTTACCACCAATCGCTTGATAAAAAGCAATCGCTTGATGGTTTTCAGACATCACTTCTAAGTAAAGCCCTGAATCCGAATAGTATTGCTGAAGCCATTTAGACAACTCCGCCAATAAACGCTTTCCTGCACCTCGACCACGATAATTATTATCTATATGTAAAGCATCAATGAACGTGCCTCGTTCAAAGTTATGGTTGCCAAACGCACAGACAAAACCAATCAGCAAACCACCCTCTTCAAGTAGTAAAACATGTTGGCTAAAAGGAGGATTAATCAAACGAGTCTGCCAAATAACCGACCTATCCTCTAAAACATCATGCTCTAGGTAATCATCCGCCAAAATGCCACGATAATACTGCTTCCAGCTATCCGCGTGTAATTGGGCTATTCGCTTATAATCTTTATATTCAGCTACCTTAATTTCCATTTATGAGCCCCTAGTCCTTACATAGATGACTGACCATTACATTCCACACGTCCTTTATACAATATTTATGTAAAACATACTAATACACGTTTACACTTCAATCTTGACTTACACGTGTACGCTGATATTCTAGCGTACAAATGTAAGCTTAATGGAAATTTGCGAATGAATAGTGCCGATAAACCATCAACAAAAAAGCCGCCATTAATCTGGCTTAATATTTTTATTTTCTCTTCTAGTATGCTTCTTGCTGTTGTTGCCGCTCCCGTTTATGGCTACTTTTTCGGCTATGGTATGGAGCACTGGATATGGCTTGCGATCTGCTTTACGTTTTGTAACCTCTCAATCACCACTGGCTATCATCGCTTGTGGTCACATAAAGCATTTGAAGCACATTCTAGCCTAAGATTTCTGTTTGCTTTAGGTGGTGCATTTGCCCTGCAAAACAGCGCACTACACTGGTCTTCTGACCATCGAGTCCATCATAAGCACGTCGACAACAACGACAAAGATCCCTATTCAGCGAACCGTGGTTTCTGGTACTCGCACATTGGCTGGATGATTCGCAACTACAGCACGTCAATGTATGAAAATTACGAAAACTGCCGTGATCTTAAAAAAGACAAAATCGTAATGTGGCAACACAAACACTACGTTGCTCTGGCATTGCTCATGAATTTTGGTGTTCCTATTGGATTGGGTATCCTTTACGGGGACGTGTTCGGGATGCTACTCATTGTGGGGGCAGTCCGCTTAGTACTTAATCATCACACCACATTCTTCATTAATTCGCTCGCTCATATCTGGGGTAGCCAACCTTTTACCGATAAAAATACGGCTCGTGATAATGGCGTATTGGCGGTTCTCACTTTCGGCGAAGGCTACCACAATTTCCACCATATCTTCGAGAACGACTACCGCAACGGCATACACTGGTGGCAATACGATCCAACGAAGTGGTTGATCAAGAGTGCTTCATTAGTGGGGCTGGCGAGTAAACTAAAGAAGACACCGCAAGCGCGTATTGAAAAAGCAGAAGCAACCATGCTACTCAAACGCACGCAACAAAAGATAATGTACCGTGCAGACAAGCAGCAGATCTCCGATAAACTTCAAGAAGAGTTCGACGCACTGGTATTAAATATGAACGAATACTACGCCGTCAAAAAGCAACTACTTGAAAGCAAACGCGAAGACGTGGTGAAGAAGTATGAACACTCTGTGTTGAAAGTTCGTTATCAACAAATAAAAATGAGTTTCGAACAACAAAAGAAAAATTGGGCGATGACAGTGGAGCAATACGCCTAAGCCATCCTTTAGCACAGCTAAAAGGCAGCCCCTAGACACTACTCCTTCTAAAAGCCACCAAACAAAAAGGCGCTGAACTTAATGAGTTCAGCGCCTTTTTTAGACAAAGTTTTAAGTTAACGAAAAACAGCCACTCTTTTCGCTCTACTTCATTTATTTAAACCCTACTTCATTTCTCCGTAGCGCTCTAGATACAAAACGGTAGCAGCGGTACGTGAAGGCACTTGCAGTTTTTTCAGCAAGCTTTTCATATGTACCTTCACGGTCGATTCAGAGATAAACAAATGTTCGGCTATCTGCTTATTACGGTAGCCCTTCGCTACTTCTTGAAGGATCTGCATTTCACGTTCTGTCAGTTGGTCGAAAATATCCGTGCGGCGACCTGCATCATTCAAGTAACTCGCAACCACGCTGCTATAAGCCTTGTCACCGTTATAAGCTTGCTTCAATAATTCAATCAGTTCATCAGGCTCAGTATCTTTCAACAAATAGCCATCGGCACCCGCTTTTACAATTGCTTCAATATCTGCTGGGCTATCCGATACGGTTAATATTACGATGCTAGCACTTGAACCATCTGCACGAAGTGCTTGTAAGGTATCTAAGCCCGACATTCCCTTCATATTGAGATCGAGCAAGATCAAATCAGGTTCTTCTTCATGAGCATGAGCCACTGCTTCAGTGCCATTACTCGCTTCTGCGATCACTTCAAATTCATCTTCAAAGCTCAGTAACTGACTGATACCCCTTCGCATTAATGGATGATCATCAACCAGCATTACTTTACAAATCGTCAACGTTAACTTCCTTCAAACTTTTGTACTTCAGTATGACTGTACAGCCTTGACCTCGGGCCGCTTCAATCGTTAAGTCGCCATTCAGTCTAGCTGCTCGTTCCTGCATGATCGTCATCCCATAGTGGTTTATTTTGGAACAACTCGGGTCAAAGCCATCGCCATTATCTTTTATCATGACGGAGACTTCCCCCTCTTGATCGACACAGCATACATCGATCAAGTCAGCATTGGCGTGTTTTATCGAATTTATTGTTGCTTCACGAATTAACTGAAGCAGGTGAACTTGGCTATGGGCATCAAGCTCTATAGAAGAAAGATCGTTAGTTAGAATAACCTTCGCATCGGTTCTTTCGCTAAGCTGCTCTAGCATGGTGCTTAAGGCATCTCCAAAGTTGCTCTCTTTTATGGTCAGTCTGAATGTGGTCAATAGCTCTCTAAGCTGAGTATAGGCATCGGCTAGTCCATTACCTAATTCTAGCGCTATCTGTTCAGATTGTTCTCGATGTTTCTGCTCAGGCAATTTACTGATAACACGCTTCAACAGAGTAACTTGGATTTTCAAGTAAGAAAGTGATTGAGCCAAAGAATCGTGCAATTCACGTGCTATCGTCGCGCGTTCTTCCATAATGATAAGCTGTTCAGCTTTCTTTTGTGCTCGATTGTAATAAATCGCTCGAGACAGCAATTGAATAAAGCTCTCTATCAATGCTTTTGTTGAATCCCCATGGTGATATGAACAATGCAAGTAGCCGAGGATAAGTTCGTTATCATCAAGCTTCATTTCAAACTTTTCATAGTCTCGCTGCGCATCATAGGCTTCATCAATGATCAACGCTTTACCTGAATTATCGACGATCTCTAACCTTAAAGACTCAACCCCTTCTAAGCTCACCAATTGCTGTAAAATAGCGCGGAAATTTTCCGGGGCAATACGAGTCACAGTCAGCTCTTGTGAAGAGTTATAGAGCGCTTGTAACGACTGATTGGCGTTTTGCAATTCTAGGGTTTTTTCATCAACGATTTGTTCTAGGTTTCGATAAAGCACACCCAGGTCTTTCGCCATCGAGTTAAATGTTTGGGTTAAAATGCCCAATTCATTGCTGTTGGTCACCTTTAGCTCAACGTTAAAATCACTGGTCTTGATCCGATGGCTGGCATCGACTAACGCATGCAGAGGCTTTACCACTTGTTTACGTACAAAATGAACAACGAATAGCGAAATGACCAGTATTCCACCGAGACCAATGCCACCCGCCCACGCTAATTTTATGAGTTTGTTTTCAGAGAATTCTTGCAATTTGAATACAAAACTATCGATCTTTGCAACGAAGTGCTCAACTAACACAAGATAATGTTGTCGATCTTCACTGTTTAAAAGCTGCTTTAACTCATGCCAACGACCAATAATTAAATAGTAATCTTCTGTAATATCGGTCGGAACCTCCCAGCTGACCAGTGAAGCCATTGATGATGAGTACAGTGACCGTTCAAACTCTTTGATATGAGTATCGTAATCAGCAGATTCAATTTGAATATCGTGAGCTAATCGGTAGCTCTGCATTCGCAGTGAGCCTGCGACGTTCACTGCCTCAGCATCATTTAAGCTAGAGGCCAATGTAAAGATGGCAAAACCAGTAGTAGCTACCGACAGCAGCAGTATGGATAGCAGTGATTTTGCTATTGTGCTGGTTACTGATGAAACAGGTTTAATAAGCAATATCCTAAAGAGTGGTCGTGGCTAGCAATAACTTATTGTCACACATCCAAAAATAGAGCTCCATTCAATATGTGATCAAGCGCTTCATAATTTATTGATCTAAAACAACATAGGATCTCATTTAACCCTTAAGGGGTATTTATGCAAATATTTCTAAAACTACACTATATATGTGGATAAATTACAAAATATGAATGACACTATGAACTATCATTACAATACTTTAGCAAGAAAAGTAGGCATTTAGTGGTAGACATATCGAAACGGCGCTTATTTTCCAGAAGAAAAGTCGATTTAAGTCAAATTCGACTTCCTTGGATTGACCGCTTAGAAAGCTTCACCGATGATTGTACACGTTGTGGGAAGTGCATCGAAAGCTGTGAAACAAACATCATCATCACAGGCGACGGCGGGTTTCCTACCGTCGATTTTTCAAAAGACGAATGTACCTTTTGTCACCAGTGTGCGGATGTGTGCCCTGAACCCATTTTTAAACCCAAGGACGAGCTACCTTGGCAAGCTAAAGCAACGATATCAGAGAGTTGCTTAGCCAAAAAGAATGTTGAATGTCGAAGCTGTGGCGACATGTGTGAACCTATGGCGATTCAATTTCAACTGAGAGCAGGCAGTGTTGCTCTACCAAATATAGAATTAGATAAATGTAGTGGTTGTGGAGCTTGCGTAGCAGTTTGCCCTACTTCGGCTATCCTTGTCAGTAATGCATAAAACAAAAATAACGAGAGCAATCTATGGCGCTAAATGAAGTGCACATATCAAGTTTAGTCGTGCATGTGAGCCCAGAACATCTAGACGAAATCAAAGCACAAATCGAAAAGTTCGATAATGCAGAGGTTTACGGCAGTAGTCCTGAGGGCAAAATCATCGTGGTTCTAGAAACTGAAAACCAAGGTTTTGTAACGGATACCATCGAAGAAATTAATAATATTACGAACGTTTTAGGGACAGCTTTGGTTTATCACCAAGTCGAAACTGGACTAGATGAAACGGATTTAGAAACTGGAAGCAACAATTCTCAACTTGAGGGTGAAGTATGAAAATGACAAGACGTGCGTTTGTGAAGGCAAACGCAGCTGCATCAGCGGCAGCCGTTGCAGGTGTATCTCTACCCGCAACAGCAACCAACCTGATTGCAAGCTCAGATCAAACAAAAATCACGTGGGATAAAGCGCCTTGTCGTTTTTGTGGTACAGGGTGTTCGGTACTAGTCGGTACTCAAAATGGCAAAGTGGTCGCAACTCAAGGCGACCCAGAAGCACCTGTAAACAAAGGCCTTAACTGTATTAAAGGTTACTTCCTTTCTAAGATTATGTACGGTAAAGACCGTCTTGAAACCCCATTACTGCGTATGAAAGACGGCGAGTTTCATAAAGATGGTGATTTTGCTCCTGTTTCTTGGGACAAAGCTTTCGACGTAATGGCTGAGAAATGGAAAGCTTCTCTTAAAAAGAACGGTCCAACAGGCGTTGGTATGTTCGGTTCAGGTCAGTGGACCGTAATGGAAGGCTACGCAGCCGTTAAAATGATGAAAGCGGGCTTCCGTTCAAATAACATCGATCCAAACGCTCGTCACTGTATGGCTTCTGCTGTGGTAGGCTTCATGCGCAGTTTCGGTATCGATGAACCAATGGGTTGTTACGATGACTTTGAACACGCAGACGCGTTTGTACTGTGGGGTTCGAACATGGCAGAAATGCACCCGGTACTATGGACTCGCATTACCGACCGCCGTCTAAGCCATCCGCATGTGCATGTCAACGTACTGTCTACGTACTACCACCGTTCTTTTGAGCTTGCTGACACAGGTTACATTTTCAAACCTCAATCTGACCTTGCGATCGCAAACTTCATTGCTAACTACATTATCCAAAACGATGCGGTTAACTGGGATTTCGTGAATAAGCACACACACTTCAAGCAAGCAGCCACAGATATCGGTTACGGTCTTCGGGATGATGATCCGCTTCAAAAAGCCGCTGCGAACCCTAATTCAGACAAAATGTCTGATATTAGCTTCGAAGAATACAAAGCCTCGGTTGCAGAATACTCGGTTGAGAAAGCATCGGAAATGTCAGGCGTCTCTCAAGAAGACCTGATCAAACTGGCGAAGCAATACGCAGATCCAAACATCAAAGTAATGTCACTTTGGACTATGGGTATGAACCAACATACTCGTGGTGTATGGATGAACAGCCTGGTGTATAACATCCACCTTTTAACAGGTAAAATTTCAACACCGGGTAACAGCCCATTTTCACTAACAGGTCAGCCATCAGCGTGTGGTACAGCGCGTGAAGTCGGTACGTTCGCTCACCGTTTACCAGCCGATATGGTGGTTGCTAACCCTAAACACCGTAAGATTGCAGAAGATATCTGGAAACTTCCAGAAGGCACTATTCCACCGGTACCCGGCGCTCACGCCGTTCTTCAAGACCGTATGTTGAAAGACGGTAAAATCAATGCTTACTGGGTAATGTGTAACAACAACATGCAAGCGGGTCCAAACATCAACACTGAACGTTTACCTGGTTACCGTAACCCAGACAACTTCATTGTATGCTCTGACCCATACCCAACGGCGACAGCTCAAGCTGCTGACCTTATCCTTCCTACCGCAATGTGGATCGAAAAAGAAGGGGCTTATGGTAACGCTGAGCGTCGTACACAAGCATGGTATCAACAAGTTCACACCGTAGGCGAAGCAAAATCTGACCTATGGCAAATTATGGAGTTCTCTAAACGCTTCACTGTTGAAGAGGTTTGGGGCGAAGAACTGCTTGCTAAAGCACCTGAGCATCGTGGTAAAACGATGTACGACGTACTGTACAAAAACGGTAACGTTGATGCTTTTCCACTGTCTGAAGCTCAAGAGCTTAACGATGATGCACAAGCACAAGGTTTCTACGTTCAAAAAGGCCTGTTTGAAGAGTACGCAGCCTTTGGTCGTGGCCACGCGCACGATTTAGCACCATACGACACCTACCACAAAGTACGCGGTCTGCGTTGGCCAGTTGTTGATGGTAAAGAAACGCTATGGCGCTTTAAAGAAGGCTCAGATCCTTACGCTAAGAAAGGCTCTGGCTGGGATTTCTATGGTAAGCCCGATGGTAAAGCATTTATCATTAATGCTCCGTACGAAGCACCACCAGAAGTACCAAATGAAGAATACGACCTTTGGTTATGTACTGGCCGTGTTCTTGAGCACTGGCACACAGGTACTATGACTCGTCGTGTCCCTGAGCTCTACAAAGCCGTGCCAGATGCACTTTGTTATATTCACCCTGACGACGCTAAAGCCCGTGGTCTGCGTCGTGGTGATGAAGTTCTTATCGAAAACAAACGTGGTGAAGTTCGCGTACGAGTTGAAACTCGTGGCCGTAATCGTCCACCACAAGGCTTGGTATACGTACCATTCTTTGATGTACGAATCCTGATCAACAAGTTGATCTTGGATGCAACGGATCCTCTGTCTAAACAGACAGACTTCAAGAAGTGTCCAGTTAAGATCACTAAGGTCTCTTAAAAGCAAACGCTTTTAAAACCTAGAACCCAGATCTAACGTATTTATTATTGTGGCTACTTTTTTAGTCCTTTTGAAAAAGTAGCTCACTCGAAGAATTAGCCTTTAGGCGGAGAAATTAACCATGAAAAAACTGATTACTGCCCTACTCTCAGCTGGTCTATTACTAGCTAGTGCAGCTCAGGCAGAGCTAGAGAATCCAGGCGGCATTGGCGGCGTAGAATCTCTACGTGGTGCAAGCGAACTAGAAGCAACTCGTGCAGCTGACGAATTTAAAGAGTTCCCTCGTGACCAAGAACTTGAGAGTGACTATGTATACCAACCACCTCTAGTACCTCATAACATTCGTAGCTATGAAGTCTCTCTTAACGCGAACAAGTGTCTTTCTTGCCACAGCTGGAAAAACGCAAAAGAAATGGGTGCAACTAAAATCAGCGTAACACACTACATGAACCGTGAAGATGCGGTACTTGCTGATGTTTCACCACGTCGTTATTTCTGTCTGCAGTGTCACGTACCTCAAGTTAATGCTAAGCCATTGGTTGAAAACGAGTTTAAACCTGTAGAATCACTGCGTTAATCGTAGCCAAACGGTAAGAGAGGCTATATATGATAAAATTAATTAAAGCGTTTTGGAAAAGGCTGACGACGCCAAGTAAAGCAGCGGTAGGCGTTGTACTTTTCTTGGGCTTCGCGGGTGGTCTTTTGTTCTGGGGTGCATTTAACACTGGCATGCAGGCAACCAATACTGAAGAATTCTGTTCTGGTTGCCACGCTCCTATTGTTGCTGAAATCCAAGAAACTATTCACTACTCGAACCGTTCAGGTGTTCGTGCAATCTGTTCAGATTGTCACGTACCTCATGAATGGACAGATAAAATTATTCGTAAGGTTCAAGCATCTAAAGAGCTATACGCACACTTTATTGCCAAAACCATCGATACTGAAGAAAAGTTCCAAGCACGTCGTGGTCACTTAGCTGAGCGCGAATGGGCTCGAATGAAAAACAACGATTCACTTGAATGTCGTAACTGTCACCAGTTCGATTACATGGATTTCTCAGAGCAGAGCCCTCGTAGTGCACAACAGCATTCAACTGCGCTAGCTTCTGGTGAAAAAACGTGTGTAGATTGTCATAAAGGTATCGCACACAAACTACCAGATATGCACGGCGTTGAAGGCTGGCAATAAGGAGCGATTGAATGAGTACTTTAGAGAACGTTATTTGGCACATTCTAGGCTACAGTGCTATGCCAGTTATCATTCTTGGTGGCTTCGTAGGTGTTGCAGCTGTGTCTCTTTGGGTTTTATCTATGGGTAAAGACAAAGAAATCGATTAATAACCGATATATGGTCAACTCCCCCTATTGGGTTGACACTAAAAAGCCACTGATTTTCAGTGGCTTTTTTATTATCTGGTATTGAACATTCTTATTCTTGGATGTGAGTTAGCACCCTAAGACTAAGACTAAGCTTCGTCTTCCGTAGGCTCTTTATCGACAACTTGTTTATCAACAATCGGAAGCACTTGTTTTACATAGTTACCTGGTGCTTTGTCAATAACAGGGTTAAGCTCTGAACCTTGGTTGAAAGGTTCAATTTTTTCGCCACCTTCAAAACCTTGCAGCCACTGATTCCAATGTGTCCACCATGAACCTTCATGATGAGCTGCATTCGTTAACCACTCATCAGCTGAGTCGTCTAGGTTATCATTCAACCAGTAGCCGTATTTATTCTTAGCCGGATGATTAACAATACCTGCAATATGGCCTGACTCACCTAGCACAAACGTTTTGTTGCCACCTGTATTCAGCGCACCACGATATGTCCCCTGCCACAAGGCAATATGGTCTTCTTTAGCAGAAATAAAATAACTCGGTATTTTGATCTTATTAAGGTCAATCCAAACACCCCCTACTTTCACGCCTTTGTCTTGAACCAGTTTATTCTCTAGATATAGCTCACGTAGTAAGAAGTTGTGGCATTTAACAGCTACGTTGGTGCTATCACTGTTCCAATACAGCAGGTCAAACTCCATTGGACTACTGCCTTTAAGGTAATTATCAATGTAGTAGTTCCAATACAAACTGTTTTCTCGAAGCAAGCTGAACGTGACGCTCAGTGAGCGACCATCCATATAACCTTTCGCCTCGTTTTGTTTTTCAATCGCGCTGATGATCGTCTCATTAATGTATGCCCCAACCTCACCCGGCTGAGAGAAATCCAGCAACGTGGTGAAGAAAGTCGCAGTTTTAACGCGCTTTTTCATACGCTTGGCGGCGTAGTAAGCAATGGTAGATGCCAGCACCGTGCCACCAATACAGTAACCTGCGGCATTGATTTGCTCTTTACCTGTAATATCTTCAATCGCGGCTACGGCTTTGACAACACCTTCCGTAACATAGTCACCAAACTCTAAGTCTTTCTGAGCTTCACCTGGGTTACGCCAAGACATCATGAACACGCTGTGTCCTTGCTCTAAAAGCCAACGTACCATTGAATTCTTCTCACGAAGGTCGAGAATATAATACTTGTTGATAAAAGGCGGGACGATCAGTAAGGGAGTGGCATTGACCTGTGGTGTCTTAGGGTAATATTGAATCAGCTCAAACAGCTCGTTTTGAAAAACGACATCCCCTTCGGTATTAGCAACATCCACACCTAATCGGAAAGCATTATTGTTGGTCATGCGGATCTTGAGTATATCTGCACTCGCTTCAACGTCTGCTTGCAGCTGCTCTAGCCCATCAAGAAGATTCTCACCATTACGTTCAAGCGTGAGTTTCATCAGCTCAGGGTTCGTCGCGATAAAGTTGCTTGGCGATAATGCATTAATTGCCTGACGAGAGAAAAAAGCGACACGCTCTTTGGTTTTTTCGTCAATACCTTCGATCGAGTTGATGGTATCGATGTAGCTTTTGCTAAATAACAGATAGGATTGTTTGATAAAGCTATAGAACGGGTCATTTTTCCACGCCTCATCAATAAAGCGTTTATCACCACGATCTTCTGAAATGACGCTCTCAGTATTACCCGTTAGCGCGGCATTTTGCCAGATTTTCAGTTGCTGTTCCCACCATTGAGACTGTAACTGAAGCAGCATTGCAGGTTGGTTAGCGGCTTGCTCGAAAATTTTTGACGCATCATCAAAATTCAATTCTTGCATCGCTTGGTTTAAGGGAGATTGCGCGGCTTCCTTGTTTTGTTCAAAATTATCCCACCATTGCTGGTTTGTTTGTTGAAATTTGACAAGGTAGTCCGAAAAGAAGTGTTGAAACATAACATGACTCCAATAATCGGAAAATCGCCACCAAACCTCACAGTCATACTGCGCAGACTCGATGGCGATTAAATTTATGCAGGTGTAACTGTTTTCAAGTTTTCAGTTGTTAATGTTTCAACATCTTCTTTGAATTCTTTAGCTACGGCTTGCAACTTCGCACTGTCGCTCATCATTTGCTGAGAAAGTTGAGTAAGCGTCGATAATTGTTGACTATTAAAAGCAGTAAGGCTGTTTACATCTTTGATTTCGCTTACCGCTTTCATTTGTGCAAGGCCCATATCAGTGTAAGTCTGCATCGCATCCATTTGCAGTTCAGCCAGAGTTTGGACGTTCTTTGCAACTAACTTGTTGAACTTGAAGTACGGTTCAAATTGCTTTTCAGTTTGGTCTGTCATTGTTTTGAAAATATCCGTGTACATAAGTTACTCCTGATGAATACATAGTTTAATAAATTTGTGTCACTATCGTTTCAGCCAACGTTCATCGATTGACTCGCGATGCTTTGAAAAGCTGATCCGATATTTTAAGCTTGCTACCGATATATCAGGTTCTAACCTTCAATACCTTTTAGCAAAACAGCGGTTCCCATTCCCCCACCCACACAGAGTGAAGCAATGCCATAAGTCGTTTTCTGCTCAAGCATCTCATGGATCAGTGAAACAATAATTCGATTACCTGACGCACCTAAAGGATGGCCAAGCGCGATTGCACCACCATTCACATTTACCTTTGGCTTGAACACATCAAGCGGTAAGTCATGCTGCTCTGACAATTGGTACATTACGCCAAGTGCTTGTGCTGCAAACGCTTCATTCAATTCAAACAAATCTATTTCTTCGAGAGTGAGATTCGCTTTATCAAGCGCTTTAGATACTGCTTCTACTGGTCCTAGCCCCATAATCTTTGGGTCCAAACCTGACTGTGCGTAACTGGTCAGTTCCATTAACGGTGTTAGACCATATTTCGCTACCGCCGACTCAGACGCTAAAATGATTGCACTCGCACCATCATTGATGCCCGAAGCGTTACCTGCCGTGACAGACCCTTCACGCTCAAAAGCTGGACGAAGTTTCTGCAACCCTTCAAAGGTAGCGTCTGATTTTGGGTACTCATCGGTATCAAAGGTAACGGTTTGTCTGCGTTGCTTGACTTCAACAGGTACAATTTGCTCGTTAAATTTACCCGCTTCGATTGCCGCAACCGCTTTCTGTTGGCTTTCTAGCGCATAGTTGTCTTGAGCAAGACGAGAAATGTTCAACGCGTTAGCGATATTCTCAGCCGTCACGCCCATATGATACTGATTAAACACATCCGTTAAACCATCGCCAACCAGCAGGTCTTTCATCGAAACGTCACCCATTTTGTGCCCGTTACGAACGCTTGACGGGACAGCAAAAGGAATTTGAGACATCACTTCAACACCGGCCGCAACCACCACTTCAGCGTCTTGGGCCTTAATGTGCGCAGCAGCATCCATGACTGACTTCATGCCACTGCCACAAATCATGTTGACACCGTACGCTGGTGTTTCTTCTGGAAGCCCTGCGTAGATTGAAGCTTGACGCGCTACGCCCATGCCTTGCCCTGCCGAAATCACGTTACCGACGATCACTTCATCAACCGCATCTAGCGGAAGGTCTGCGGCCTCTAGTGCACCTTTAATCGCGATCCCAGCTAATTCGCCTGCTGACACGTTCTTTAGCGAACCTGTAAATGCGCCAATAGGTGTACGCTTTGCTGCAACAATAAATACTTTTTCCATCGTTCCATTCCCTTGAATTTCGCCAATTAGTGCATGTACAAGCCGCCATTCACAGACAGTGTCTCGCCTGTAATGTACGCACCGGAATCACTCGCTAAAAAGCCCACTGCATCGGCAATCTCAACCGGTGTAGCCAAGCGTTTCATTGGGATTTGGTTCTTGATCGAATCAAGGACTTCAGGCTTCATTTGCTCAACCATAGGTGTTGCAGTGTAGCCAGGGGCAATCACGTTCACTGTTACGCCGCTACGAGCGCCTTCCGCAGCCAAGGCTTTAGAAAAACCAATCATTCCCGCTTTAGCCGCCGAGTAGTTGGTTTGTCCGAATTGACCTTTAAGACCGTTCACTGAAGAAATGTTGATGACTCGGCAGTTACCCTTTTCGCACATAGGTGCAAACAAAGGCTGAGTGACATTGAACAGGCTATTGAGGTTCGTATCAATCACGTCTTTCCACGCTTCAGCATCCATCTTTTTAAAAACACTATCACGCGTAATACCCGCATTGTTCACCAATACATCCACCGTGCCTTCTTCTTCTAACAACTTGCTTAAGCTCAACGCACATTCCGCAGTATTGGTCACATCCAATTCAAACAATCTCACTTGATCCTCAGTAAATTGCTTTTCATTAAACCAATCCAGTGCACATTGATAGTTTCCAGTAAAATACGTTGCAATCACTCGATATCCATCTGCAACTAATTTAGAGGAGATTGCTGAGCCGATTCCGCCTTTTGACCCTGTAATTAAAGCAAGCTTTTTCATTAATGGTTCCATCCTTTACAAGAAATTAAATAACAATGATGTTAATAAGACAATGTATTAGTTGATAATTACAAATTACTTTCTGCTTTAATTAAACAGTACAACTCAAAGTGAAAAAGTATTATTACAAATCGAAAATATTTTTGCCTCATGAGTAAAAACTAGACTTACCTCTCAACACCAATGAAATGTTACAGGCATGTAAAGCATTATAAGGCACTGATATAAGTGACATTTATTTAATTTAAACTTTATCAACAAGAAGGTGATCCTTTGTTAAATAAAGATAAACTTATACTTCTTAGTTTATTTCAAGATAAATGCAAGATGGATAGGTGTTTGACGATAGAATATGATCACAGTCACAAAGCTATTATTAACCATGACCAATCAGGCATTAAGCACACTTTCATTAATTAATTAAAATCAATACTTTAAGTGAAGATTGAAACATTAAATAATAGAAAAACCACTCACTCTATGGGCAGGATGGAATTAAACACAGTGAGGCGGTGGGAAACTAACGCTATTAACAAATTAGATAACAAATGAAAATGGCTGCTAATTTGTGAATATTTCAGTTGTATTTACATCAAGATAAATTTTGTTTTCAAGAGATAGGCCACCACAATAAATAAAATAGACATCACGCTTACTATACTTAACCGATTTTACCCAGCCACCTAACTCTTCAAAATCGCTAGGACTGCACTCCTGATTGGAGATCAACTTCTCGATCGAATTGCGGAATATTTCTCGATGTCGCTTTAAATCATCAGATTTAACCAAATAAGAATCTAATATCTCTTTGTGTTCTTTCTCTGAAATTATTACTTCATCATTAGAAAGCCCCGACATGGCAACCCATTCGGCCATCTGCGGCCCTCCTTCCTTGAAAACAATATAATCTGATATACGTGCCCAATCGCCCTGCTTTTCTAATACTTCGACTTTTTCACCTTTGTAGAGGTAGTCAGTGATCAGCCCATCAATTTCTGGCTGCTCTAGTACTTCAAGCTTGCGATCTAAAACATAAAACTCCATCTGCTCTGGTTGAAGCGGAAGCTCAAGATCCATGATAGGTGCAAGTTCTTCTTCCATTTGTTGAGTCGATCCTACATATGGCTCTGCGGTTTCCTCTGAAGGCATTGGCTCTTTTTTCATCACAAAGAAATAATACGCGCCCCCAGCTCCGCCAGCCAAGAGTAACAACACAAATAAAGCGATCAGTGCTTTTTTCATCGAATCCACCAGCCATTCCGTTTTAGGTATATTTCCAGTGTACCTCAACTGATGTTACTCCTCATCTATACTCTCTATAGACAACAGATTAAGTAGAGGAAAGTCATGAATTTTTGGGTGAAGGTTCTGATTATCAGTCTCCATTTGATTGTCAATTCGGCACTCGCGAGTCAGTGCGATAGGAAAACTTGGGAAGCGCTGTTGGATCAACAACTCGAAACCGAAGGCCGCTACAATCAATACACTAAAGAGTTCAACAAAGTGCTCGCAAACTATGAGTCGCAGACACTGTTATCGAGACACTTTACTGAAAAACAAATGGTTACTATTTGGGCAAAATACAAGGAAAGGTTTAACACGCAGCTCAATAACCACATGGAAGCGACTTATCACATCTCTAAGGAATTACTAAAGCGGGCAGACATTGTATCTACAGACTTAAAACACGTGCACTCTCTTGCTCGATCTTGGCAAGACGTTGCTGATCATTGTGCAATAGTAAAATTACCTACTCAATCAAAGAATGCGCTAACGCATGTAGAAAGCTCACAATCCCTTGCCGATGATATCCAGACACTGAATAAAAAATTTCGCGTGCTGTCTTCAAAATATCGTCAAGAAGCCACGATGATAGACCAAGCTCTGCACACCTACTAACAGTTAGGTGATTGACTAAATATGGATAACCACGAGATCATTTAGGTACTCAACTAGATTTTTTCGCTCAATTGACTATCACAAATTCTCAATAGTCCTATCAGCGACAAACAGGCTCGTTATCAATAACTTGTAAACTCATTGTTTAACCTGCCAACTTTAAAGTTCAACTTTTAATCAATTCAAGTAGCTATGTGAGATATTCATCACAAAATAGATTTACAAACGCCAAAAAATTGTTATCATGAATATTCATATAACTTAATAACAAGAAATATTTTGGCTAGGTAATATGCAAAAAACTATGGCTTTCAACTACTTGAGTAACACGGAATGGACTGCAGATATCAGAGGTAAACTTTTATCTGTCACTAAACACATGGAAGAGTTCGGTTCAGTTAGTGAGCTAGAGCTATGTAAGATATTTGGAGAAACAATTTGGAATGACGGCGTGAATTACCATTCACATGCTTTTTCATTCAAAATTAATGCACTAACAGGAGATTGTTCAATCTCTCACTTTAAGTATCACTAAGTATTATATCTATCATAGACGAAGTATCTTTCACGAGGTTCTTCGTTTTTTTTATCGCTACTAATTGTAATTGATCTTTCGCATCAACACGATCTTCCACCAAGATCCACTCATTTTATTTTGATCACCTGAACGTCAGTAAACCTTATAACGTGACGTTACCCAAAATATTCTTTTTCTAAGCTCGCTTCTCCATTAAACTGTCCGACCTTTTTGCCGATCCAAGAGAGCACCATGCAACGCGACTACACCCTAAATTGTTTAATCACCATGCCTCGACATGAACTAGAAGAATTTAGCTTAAGAATGATCCATCGCCTTGTTCCTGAAGATGCAATGACAGAATTGTTTACGTTCGAGCAAGAAGAAGTGACCAGCGAAGAGCGCATGCAATCAGCAAAATTCGACGCCATGCTAAGAATGACGGCTATCGCACTAGGTGAGGTCAACTTAGCCTTTTCTGAATCAGATAACTCGCAACAGAACATCGAACGTATGACTCGCTTGCTGCTTTGGCACTTCTACTCGATTTCATTCAACCTTGAAGAAGCGATTGCGATCGAAGTGCACTGCGATAAAGTTGAGAAAATCTTAAAGAGCGCGCCAAAAGATGCCTTTGGTTGGATCAAAGAGTTGACTGAGCTGCTTCACTTCTACGCGAAAGTGAATGAAGGCAACGAAGAGAAGAAAGACGCATAACCTTGCTTAATCTTTAGCTAGCTGCAATTCAAAAACAGCCCAGCGAATACCAAAGGCAGAAAGAGCTATATCGAAGGCAAGTAAAAGCTTTGCTGAAATGAGCTCTCTGCCTTTGTTGTTTCTAGCACACTGTGATGCAACATCAGTATCGACTGAGCGATCTTGGTTCCTATTCCCAACGAACCATTCGGTGCTTCTTGCTCTACCTCATTGTGAATTACGACTCTCACTCGCTTCGAATCCGGTTCTAAACCAACACTCAGTGAAACTGCTGTCCCACTTGGGCTATGCCTCAACGCATTATCTAATAAGTTCAAAATCAACCTTTCAAGCAAGTCACTGTCACCAGCCGCTTTTACTCCATCAGGCATGTCCACCTTAAGTTCGACATCTTTATGGCGGTACTGGCTTTGAATCGTGTCTAGGCACTCACCCAGTAACCCATTCAAATCTATCGACACGTATTGATAGGTAGGAACAGGATTGTCATGTTTGGCACTATCGAGCAGCGAATGCAATTGTTCAGACAGTTTATTACCATTGCGGTAAGCCACATCTATTAATGGATCTGAGTATGGATTTTGGATCTTCCACGTTTCTAAGTAACCCAACACACTTGATAACGGTGTTTTCAGGTCATGGCTTAACTGCAATAAGCTTTGTCTACGATGCGAAGACTGATACTCAAGCTGCAAAAATTGCTGTTGAATGTGTTTCGCCATCAACTGATAAGAACGAGCAATCGGCACCAACTCTGGCACTTGGTGAATAAAGTTAGGGTCAAGACGGAAATCTTGCTCTGCTTGTTGCTGCAGTTTGTTGGTGACCTCTTCGATAGGATTCAACAGGCTACGTTTTACGAGCAGGTAAGCACCAATCGCAAAACCTAGAATAGAGATAAGCATCAGCCCGGCTAGCGCCATATAAGGTGTATCGACTTGTGAATTGGCAATCACAGTGTGGCGGTTACTGCCAATCAACACATACAGGTACCCCACGGTTGAACCCAACTCTTCAATCGCAGCAACAGAAAATACCTTACGAGAATCAGGATTGATCGGGTCTTCGCCCAGAATCGGATAAGGCTCGTCATTTAAGAATTGTTTAATGGGTGCTAAGTCTATCTTGTTTGCCAACACAGTGCCTTCTGGGGCAGCGTGTGTCGTGATATTTCCCTGACTGTCGAGAAAGTAGATGTCGAAATCGGGACCAATCAACATCAAGGTGTGAAAGATGGATTTAAGGGCTGTGGGGTTGTAGTCAGTCCCAATCATCAGAGGGTTATCATCGCGCATGTGAACCGTGAGCTCTTTGTGTAAGCTCTGTTTAGTTCTTTGTTCTATGGTCTCTTTTTGCCAATGATACGTGTAGGCAATCACCACACTTACGAGCAGAAACCACAAACTGGTAAATAGCACTAAACGCGATTTGAAACTCATGTTCTCTCCTCGATGGCTCTTAAGCTTAGGACGCGACACATAGATCTAAATGTTCGACTCGAACTTATAGCCCACACCCCAAACGGTTTTGATGAAATCATCGTCGCTATTCGGCATGGCAAGCTTGGTTCTTAAGCGGTTAACCGTGCTACACACCGTGTGGTGATAACCAGAATGATCGGTATTCCAAACGTGGTTGAGCAGCTCGTCTTTGCTATAGACACGTCCCGGTCGGGTGGCTAAAAAGTGAAGTAACGTAAACTCGGTTGCTGTCAGTGGGACATCTTGATTGTTCAATGAAACCTGATGACGCTCAGGTTGGATGGTAAGCCCGCCAAAACTCATTACGGGTTCGGTTGATTGCGAATCTTTAACTACTGATTCAGAGTGACTTAAGCGACGCAACACGTTTCTTACGCGCGCTTGAAACTCGAGCACGCTGAAAGGCTTGGTAATGTAGTCATCAACCCCAGCTTCTAAACCCGACACCTTATCTAGCTCAGTATCTCTTGCAGTGAGCATTAGCACAGGCGTCCAGTCTTCTTGCTGACGTAACAATCGACAGAAATCGAGACCATCGCCGTCCGGTAAGCCTCGATCAAGCACGATCAAACCGAACTGGCTTCCCTGATATAGCGCTTGAGCCTTTTCAATTGAGTTGGTTCTTACAACGTCATGCCCTTGGAACTTAAGGTGCATCTGCACCAGCTCAGCCAAGTCGTCGTCGTCTTCAACCAACAATATGTTTGCCATCAAATTTACCGCAGCACTGTTCATGATCCCTGCTCTATTCGGAGTCTGCCCACCTTTCAATTGACCGGAACAGAGCAAGAATTCTTTCATCGTGTGTTCACCCAATTACTCTGTGCGAGTAATAGTGATTCGCGCACCAGGGTTAAGAAAACGATGGTTTCCACTTAATGCGGAGGTCGCAAGACCATCATCTTGGCTAATGACACCAGAATGATAGCTCACGACATCGGTGTCGTTCCTATCACTGTTAAAACCTTCCCCACCGCCTGCAGGCCCAGGAATCGTTGCTGCAAGTTCGTCATTGAGTTCAGTTCCTGAATCCCACACGTTCATATTCATCGTGAACGTGTCGCCCACCGCTAACGATTTCAGCGATAAACCAGATTCACCAACAAACGCATCATTAGTGTTGACTAGCATTGAAGCGACGGATAGATAACCTTCTTGATTTGGGTCGACACGAATAGACACGGTGTCTTGTTCTCCGGAAAGAATCAGCCCATTGCCTGAAATGCCTTGATAAACATTAGCGTCGCTGTCGCTGAGCGCGATGAGTTCAGCATTACTACCACCTTCAGCTAAGTATTCAAGGTCAACAGAAGCACTTTGGCCGATTTCAAACAGATCAAAACTGGTGTTGTGCGTCAGTACCGCAAGTGGTGACATAGGTTGGTTGGGCGTGAGGTTGGTAACACTCACATCGTAACGGTAGTAATCATCGTCATCATCAGGACAACCGGCCAATACGGCGACAGAAGCAGCGATAAATAAAATTCTAGCTTTCATACATCCCCCTTACTTCACAACGATCGTGATAGTTGCCACAGGGTTTAACCAGCGATGGCTACTGCTATCGAGGTCACTAACTCCACCCGCAGCATCACTATTGCCAATGTTGCCCGGATGAATATGAACCTTAGCGTTAGACACGGCAGTCTCTACACCTGTACCACCAGCACCAAAGGTAATAAAGGGAGGATTTGGCATACTACCAGCCAACTCATCATTGGCTTCAGTACCTGCATCGTATCCATTCAGTGTGGCTTTATAGGTACCTGCTTGAGTTGGGATCTTCCAGCTATCTAATCCAACAAAACCATCGTTGGTTGGCAATAACATTGCGCCGAGCGACAAGTAAGCCAGATCTCCAGTATCAATATCGAATGTGGTCGCAACACCCGGGGCAAGAATGCCGCTAGCAGGGTTTTCAACGACGACACCACCTGCATTGGCGATGACACCAGATAAGCCCGAGATGTCTCCGCCTTCCGCCATGGATTCCAACTCAGCAGAAGCTGTTTCCCCTATTCTAAACATGAACAAGCTTGAATCATGAGCTGCTGCCAAGATTGGCGTAAAGTAGATCCCTTTTGTGGCATTGGTGACAGTCACCTCAAGCTGGGCTGCCTGAGCTTGAACAGCCCCAAAAGCGAACATCGCTGAGCCAATCACTAAGCTGATTTGAGTACGTTTATTCATTTTGATTCCATCCTTTATTGAGTCCTTTCGTGACCGACGAATCAATAACATCGAAATACGTGTTATCGAGTCAGCCACGAACTGTGTTGTTGACTCTAAGAATGGCGATCAAATCTATCAGCAACTTCATTGAATTCTCATAAAAGTCTCACAAGTTTATCCAAACTTATTACAGCCCAGATAAGTAGTCATAGAGCGCTGATATTTAAGTAAAATTAGTCGCCTCACACAGCAAAAGGGAAGCGTTAAAACTAGAATAACAAAGGAATAAAACGCAAAAAGGCCGAATCGACTTACCGATTCGGCCTCTATTTTTGTGTATTGTTGCTCGTTCTAGAAGCCGTATAGGCCTCTAAGCAAAGCTAACAGTACAACATCAATTTAAAACGCGTAGTTTGCGTCAATAAGCTCGCTTACTTCAACTTTCGTTACTTCAGCACGCGCTTCAAGCCACTGTGCAACTTGCAGTTGCTCCGCTTCAGTTACAGAACGGTAACGCTGGATAGAGCATAAGAAACCTTCAAACAGCTCAAGGCCACCGCCACCAAAGCATAAGCCGATGCTGTCAATGAAATCGATGAACTCGTCAATGAACACATCGTATTGGTCAAAATCAGCAATCGATGTCTTGCAGCTTACCTCAAAACCCAGAATCGCAAATTCACTTAGGTATAGCTTTTTGCGTAGGCGACGATTTTTGTTTTCAATTTTATCTAATTTCATAACTGTCTCTCTTTTCATTTGATTAAGCATTTATACACAGTTCCAGCGTAACCCCCAAGTGTTTTGTCTTGCATGAGAAGCGCCATGGCAATTCAGAAACAAAACCTTAATAAAAAACATAAAAACCTGTCACTTAACCACCTCACAATTAGTCACACATTCACCCATTTTACTAACAAATCAATCAGTAGGTGGGTAAGTCATAAATAACGAATAATAAAGTCAGCTAATAGGAAGCCGTCGCGATGAGCAAGGAAACATTTGATAGCACTCGTTTTAACAAGAGTAAAAACAAACCCTTCGAAGAAGTTCTAGATGCAAATCTTTCAAGAAGAAACGTATTAAAAGGCGGTTTAGGCATCAGTGCAATGACTGCTTTTGGCTCGTTTGGTTTAGCGGGTCACAGCACAGCTAACGCTGCAACAATGCAAGCAACGGGCGCGCAGAAAAGCACCGCAACTCTCACGTTTGAATCGGTTAAAGGCTCATTGACTGACAGTGTTGTCGTACCGAAAGGCTACATAGCACAAGTGCTCGTCCCTTGGGGCACGCCACTTAACAAGCAAGGTAATGCTTGGCTAAAAGACGGTACAAACAACGCACAAGACCAAGCCAACGCACTGGGAATGCACCACGATGGCATGCACTTCTTCCCGCTTGATGGGAACAGCAATGATGGTTTGTTGGTGATCAACCACGAATACATTGACCAAAAAGCCCTGCACGCTAATGGTCCTACATACAATGAAGGCGCTCGTCCTAATATTGATGAAGTACGCAAAGAGATCAACGCACACGGCGTGAGTGTGGTTCGCGTTAAGCTTGAAGGTAATCAATGGGTAATGGTCCACAACGACCCGCTTAACCGTCGCTACACAGGCGCGACAGTAATGGAGCTATCTGGCCCTGTTGCTTACAGTGAGTTTACCAAAACCAAATTCTCACAAGACGGCAGCCAAGCTCGCGGCACATTAAATAACTGTGGTAACGGCTACACACCTTGGGGGACTTACCTAACTTGTGAAGAGAACTGGCCGGGTTACTTCGTCAATAAAGGTACAACGACACCAGGTCAAGAGCGTATCGGCATTGCAACTGATAAAACACGTTACGGTTGGGACACACTTTCAGGTGACAAACAAGAACGCTTGGACGAGTTTGCACGCTTTGATGTAACACCAACCGCTGATTCACCAATGGACGATTACCGTAACGAAGCACACGGTCACGGCTACATTGTTGAAATCGATCCATATACAGCAAACTCACGTGCGAAGAAACGCTCAGCTTTAGGTTGCTTCCGCCATGAAGGTTGTACGTTTGGTAAATTAACGGAAGGCGAGCCAATCGTATTCTACTCTGGCCACGATTCTCGCTTCGAATACCTCTACAAATTTGTTTCTGAGGCGAAATGGGACCCGCGTGATGCTGAGCCAAATAACCGCCTAAATGCTGGCGACAAGTACATGGACAAAGGTACGCTTTACGTCGCTAAGTTCAACGACGACGGTTCAGGTACATGGTTACCATTAACATTGAACAGCAAAACCACAAATGGTGGCAAGCTAAGTGATACTTTTAACTCTCAAGCAGCACTTATCGTTAATACAGCAGGTGCAGCTGACCTTGTCGGCGCAACGCCAATGGATCGCCCTGAATGGTGCTCTGTTGACCCTATGACAGGTACCGCTTACCTAACGCTAACGAACAACAATAAGCGTAAAGAGGCCAATTCAGCGAACCCTCGCGTAAACAACAAGTTTGGTCATGTTATCCGTTGGGACGAAGGCAAAACTGCGAGCGAATTCGATTGGGATATCTTTGTATTCGGTTCACCTGCAGTGGAAGACAAATCCATCAACCGCTCTGGTCTAACAGAGATGAACCAGTTCGCGAGCCCTGACGGCTTAGCGTTTGATGCTCGTGGCATATTATGGATTCAGACAGATAACGGCGCAGACGAAGTAACGGGCTACACCAATGACCAAATGCTGGCTGTGGTTCCATCTCAGCTAACGGATGACAAAGGCAACAGCGCGACGATTGATGCAAACAACCAAGCACAGCTAAAGCGCTTCTTTGTTGGTCCAAACGGATGCGAAGTAACAGGCTTTACTATCAGCCCAGATTTCAAATCACTATTTGTGAACATTCAACACCCGGCAAACTGGCCATCTTCAGAAGATGCAACGGCTCAAACTCAAGGTAATGTTCGTCCAAGATCATCTACCGTTGTGATTCGCCGTGAAGACGGTGGTGAAATCGCAGTTTAATAAGCAAATCTAGATAAGGTCAGCAACCTTACTGTTATCTAGTTTCTGTTCGCTAGCTAAGTAAAATCAAAAAGAGCGATAAGGCCAAATACCCTATCGCTCTTTTTATATTCTATTCATTCTTTGGTTTAAGTAAGAATCCGAATTTTCAAAAACCACCGTAATCCTAAGTACTCATCATCCCAAGTACACGTCATCCTCGAGAAGGAGGAACGACTGAGTCGGGATCTCTTCTCGTTGTAGGCTAACCAGAGTTAACTCACAAACAACCACACACCCACGCCCATCATCAGTGTACCTGCAATACGGTTCATCAACTTCACATTGTCTGCCTTACCGAGCATGTGCTTAAGGCTCTTACCACCTGTCGCGTACAGAGTCATACAAACAAATTCAGAAACAAGAATAATCGACACCAGAATCAACAACTGCGGTGCTAAGTCTTTACTACTGTTAATGAAAGGAGGAAGTAAAGAAATCATAAACGCCCAGCCTTTCGGATTCGCAATCGCAGTAACAAAACCTTGAACCACCAAGTCCCAATCATTATTTACTTGAGCTTCTTGATTATCAGTACTTATCGCCAGTTTCCCTCTTGAGCGCCACATCTGAACGCCCAAATAGAACAAGTACCCTGCACCCACAAACTTGAAGCCTGTAAATAGCCATGGGTAATTCAACATGATCGAAGCGATACCTAATACTGCCGCGACCGAAACCACAGCAACTCCGGCCAGTTCACCGACCATCATCCATAATGTACGCTTGTAACCGATGCTCATGCCCAACGTTAACGCCAAGGTCATACACATGCCGGGCGTGATTGATACAAAGAAAAACGTGGGAATAAAAGCCCAAAGTAGCGCACTATCCATATTATTACCTTATCGACTTATTTTTATTTGATGGTTCTTATTTTGCTTTGATGCTTCTTATTATTACGCGAGCTCGAAATGAAGCGATGTTAAAACGAAGTTGGGATGACAATATACAAACAAAAAGAGCCACATAACTGTGGCTCTTTTCAATCACCCACCATCGTTACTTACGACGGTTTTTAATTCGCTTCATCATAGTCAAACGACGTTCTGCGCTTGCTTGATCTTGAGGCTCTTCGTTTGCGTTGTTCTTACGACCTTGGCGGTTTTTGTAAGCCGATTTAGTGTTCAGCTTTTCAATGTAAGCATCACGTTTTTTCGGCTCATAACCCGGCTGTTCAACACGACGAATACGCTGTTGAATTAGTTTCTCAACTTGAACAACCGTCAGCTCTTCTTCGCGGTTAACGAAAGAGACAGCGTGACCTTGCTTACCTGCACGACCTGTACGGCCAATACGGTGAACATAGTCTTCTGCTAGGAAAGGCATGTCATAGTTAATGACGTGTGGTAAGTCTTCGATATCAAGACCACGCGCCGCAACGTCTGTTGCTACCATTACACGCGCTTTGCCTTCTTTAAAATCGTCTAGAGCACGACGACGAGCACTTTGCGCTTTATCACCGTGGCACAATACCGCTTTAATGCCATCTAGCTTAAGCTCTTTAACCACATCGTTTGCGGTTTCTTTGTAGTTCACGAACACAAGCACTTGACGCCAGTTTTTACGACCAATTAGTTCAGAAAGCAGTTCGGTTTTACGCTCTTGATCGACAGGGTAAACCACGTGACCGACCGTCGCAGCTGTTGAGTTTTCACGCTCTACACTAATACGCTTAGGTTTACGTAAAATATCAACCGACAGTTGGTTCAACTGAGTTGAAGTCGTCGCAGAGAACATCATGATTTGCGGCGATGTTTCAACATCCAACATGATCTTACGAACGGCATTGATAAAGCCCATATCAAGGATACGGTCAGCTTCATCGAAGACTAGAAACTCTAGGTTTGCGATAGACACGTTACCCGCTTCTAAGTGCTCTTCTAAACGGCCAGGGGTTGCAACCAAAATATCGACACCCAGTTCTAGTTGACGAACTTGTGAAGACATCTTGTTACCACCGTAAACCGCAGAAACACTCAGTTGAGTGTATTTAACGTAGTCTTTGATGTTTTGTGCGATCTGCGCTGCAAGCTCACGAGTGGGAGCAAGAATAAGGCCGCGAGCCGTTCCTCTCGACGCCTTTTTACCGCTGTTCAAAAGGTGTTGGATAACCGGCAATGAGAATGCCGCTGTTTTACCCGTACCCGTTTGAGCAGTAGCAAAAATATCATGGCCTTTACGAGCCATTGGGATCGCTTTTTGTTGAATTGGAGTGAGTTTTTCATAACCACACTCAGTCAACGCTTTGACTAATTCAGGAGCAAAACCTTGAGAGGAAAATGACATTGTTACGAGTTCCTTAAGCAGACAGCCTACATTCTTATTTCAGCCGAGCACTATAAAGTAATTAGAGTGATTTATCTCACATTTATCGTGATATAACGCAAGTTTTCTCATTAAATCTGGCGTCTACCCCATGCAGGACGAAGTAAACACCGAGATCATTGGTATAAATAGCAAAAATAGAGCTACTTAATACCACATAGCTTTAGGAGAATCGGCTCAAGATCGCCCCAAGGCATAAGCTGTGAGTCAATCACTTCTAGTCGAGACTCAAAGCCATCTAGTGCAATTTCGTTAACAGACACAACTTGATTCGCCACATTAAAAGCGTAGCAACCTTGATTAGTATTGACGACGGCTTTGACACGCTCAGCCGTTAGATCCGACAACATGGAAAACAGTGCGTCGAAATCAAACTTATATTCTGCGCCAAACAGCCAACCACAGCTAAAGTAACCCTGCCCTTTATTCTCTTTACGGATGAAGGCTTCCCCGGGAGGAAGTAGGAATTGAGGCTCTTGTTCGGCATGTTCGTGATGGTGCGCTTCAATATGTGACGATGCGCTGCCATGTACTCTTTCAATATCGAGTACTTCTAATGGCACTTGACCATCATGAATGAGCGTATGGAAGACTTTTGGGGGCGTTTGATCCGCCACCCAATCATTAAACACATCGATGTCTTCAGAATGAACAAGATCCACCTTAGTACCAATAATCACGTCAGCACTGTCTAATTGATCATTAAAGTTCTGGTTTAATGTGTACTTTTCATTGGATAAGTTTCGCGGATCGACCAGACCTATCGTCGCTTTAAGCTCAACATACGGGGCGTACTGCTGTGAAGTCAGTGTCGCGATCACCTGCTTTGGGTGACCAAGCCCTGTTGGCTCAATCAATAAGCGATCCGGTTTCTGGCGTAGCAAAGCGTTAATACCAACCGACATCGGCACGCCCGCAGTACAACACATGCAACCACCCGGTACTTCTTTAATCAAAGCACCTTGATCCGTCATAAGTGCGCCATCAATGCCGATCTCCCCAAACTCATTCACCAAAACAGCCCAGTTTTCGTTTTCAGGTTTGTTTTTAAGCAGATTTAAAATGGCTGTCGTTTTACCAACCCCGAGGAAACCGGTCATAATGCTTGTTGGGACTTTTTGGGTCATATCAGTTCTCCTTTTTGAGGGAGTATATACTTAATCACCGAAAAATTGACCCCAAACGATTGTTAACAGCAACAATCGTAAATCGAGGTTGATACTTATAACGCGTTTAATGTCTCTATAGAGGTTAATGCTTATGTAGCCAGAGTCGCTTCGGATAGGAAGATAAAGCGGAAATGGGATACTCCAGACAAACTAAAGGCGTACTTCAGGAGTACGCCTCACCCTCGTTACTCAATCGTGAGTTCGCGAATCAGGAAGCCTTAAATATCGACCTGAACATTGAACGAGGAACTAAAATGTTTTTTCTGAGTCCATCCAAATTGTGTGTAAAACCTCACTTCTCCTTTCGGTTCGTTATGTTGCTTTACGATTTAACTATGGTTCATTTTGAGGGTAATTCAAGCTGCCACCAAAAAAGCTGCTCAAAATGTGATCTAGGCGCCATAATAACGCCCAAATTCCGCATATATCATAGACTTGTTTCATAAATGGAATTCAACTTTGCGTATTTGCCGCTATAGGATAAAACGAGGAAGCGTATAATTTGAGTCTGACACAGAATTAACTCAGGAGTAGGACCTCAATGACCAAAAGAGAGAAAATAAAGCAATCCCTGTTAGCTAAAATGCCAAAGGATGCCATTAACCAATTTCTCTCTAGAGACAAAACGCCGGCTTCGGTCCTCTTTCTTTCTTGCATCGTCGGTATACTGGCTGGCGTCGTTGGCAGTTACTTCGAAATTGCGGTTCATTTCATCTCAGAAACACGAACTGAGTGGTTAAAAAATGAATTCGTTCACTACTTACCCCTGTGGCTTGCCGCCTTCTTAGTCAGCGCGGCACTCGCTTTTATTGGTTACTTCCTCGTTCACCGCTTTGCTCCAGAAGCCGCTGGCTCAGGCATCCCTGAAATTGAAGGCGCAATGGAAGGCATGCGCCCTGTTCGTTGGTGGCGAGTATTGCCCGTAAAATTCTTTGGTGGTTTGGGTGCATTAGGCTCAGGTATGGTTTTAGGCCGTGAAGGACCAACGGTTCAAATGGGCGGCAGTATTGGTCGTATGATCACGGATATATTTCGAGTCAAAAATGACGATACTCGGCATTCATTGCTCGCAGCAGGGGCAGCCGGAGGCTTAGCCGCTGCCTTCAATGCGCCCTTAGCCGGTGTTATGTTCGTCATAGAGGAAATGAGACCACAATTTCGCTATACGCTCATTTCAATTAAAGCCGTCATTATCTCTGCAATCTCAGCAAATATTGTCTTTCGTTTCATTAATGGTCAGTCTGCTGTTATTACCGTTCCGCAATATCAATCACCAGAACTGAACGCGCTGTGGTTATTCCTACTACTGGGCGTGTTATTCGGGTTATTTGGTGTCATTTTCAACAAGCTGATTACGCTATCGCAAGACATGTTTGTCGCAATACATAAGAATGATCGCAAACGCTACCTCATGACAGGTACACTGATTGGTGGCTGCTTTGGTTTATTGCTTCTTTACATACCAGAATTAACTGGCGGCGGTATTACTATCATTCCTGATATCACCAATGGTAATTTCAGTGTAAATGTATTGCTGCTGTTGTTCATAGGCCGTGTTCTTACTACGCTACTCTGTTTCGGGTCTGGTGCACCCGGTGGTATTTTTGCTCCTATGCTAGCACTGGGTACCCTCTTTGGTTACACATTTGGGCTTATCGCTGCTGCGTTCTTTCCTGAACTGAACATTGAACCGGGTATATTTGCGATTGCGGGTATGGGTGCCTTATTTGCCGCGACTGTGCGGGCACCAATTACAGGTATACTTCTGGTGATTGAAATGACCAATAACTACTACCTCATTCTGCCATTGCTCATTACTTGCTTGGGGGCGGTGATCATTGCTCAGGTACTCGGTGGACAGCCAATCTACAGTCAATTACTTCACCGTACGCTGAAAAATGACAAGCTAAGACAGCAAGATCTCCCTCAACAAGAGAAGGTATAATACTTGGGTGTGTTGACCTTTCGAGCTGATTTTTGCAGCGCGTTGCTGGGTATTTATACAAAGCAGAGGCGTCGATGTGTAGCTAGCCTACATGAGAAGCCGATAACGTAGTAGAAATGACCAGCAAACGCTGCCCGAAGGGTTCGGCTAAAAGTGTTGAACCAAAGGCAACGTTCAAAACTCGAACAGCAAAGCACACTTTGATCGCGATTAATGCTTAGAATCAATAGAAAAACCAAAAACGCAAACGGTAAACTTGCTATCATCCCGCTCAAATTTATTTGAGTGCCTGATCCGTTCCAATAACGGCACGCCTGAATGCTCGCTCTAGGGCATAATTTTTATCTTTAGCCATACCCTTTATCATTAACCGTACCTTTAAAAAATTAACTAAGTTGGAGAAATTCGTTGAACTGGAGGAGATTAACCCAAGTAAAAAATGTGCCGCCCTCTCAGGCGTCTTTAGCACTTGGAGTGATTGGGCTAGGACAAGCTTGGGCTTTATATATACCCGGTATTGGTGAAATCATTCGCCCCTACCTTGCAGCATTTGGTGCCTTATTATTACTGCCAGTGTTACTCCGTTATCTCACAAGTTTTAATACCTTCCTCAATGATATACGCCACCCGCTAAGTGGCAGCCTAATGGCACCAATGAGCATGGCGCTTCTGATCCTGTGCGACTATTTAGCCGAGATATCACAGAGCGTTGCCTACCCTATTTGGTTTTGTGCGCTATTACTGCATTTTACCATGATGGTGTTGTTCTTCAGTTTCCAGATCCTCAACTTCAAGATGTCTAACATTGTTCCGAGTTGGTTTCTGTATCCGGTAGGGTTAATCAGCAGTTCCTTAGCCGGCACCCAATTTGGGCATACGGTATTTTCTGAAACGCTCGCGCTCACGTGTATTAGCATCTATTTCTTCATGTTGCCAGTGGTCTTATATCGCTTAGTTTTCGAAGGCAATCTACCGCGTAGAGCAAGGCCAACACTGGCTATTATGGCAGCCCCAGTTAACCTGTCTTTAGCGGCATATTTGGTTAACTTCGACAATCCAGACCCAATTCTGACTGGCGCGTTGGCGGGTATTGCCATCACGATGACCCTGTTGATTTACTTGTGTTATATCCGATTAATGCGCCTGAAATTCCAGCCTTCCATTGCTGCTGTTACTTTCCCTTCAGTGATCAGTGCGATTGCTATGCACCATTTAACCACGCTTTTCGGGACTGAATACCCGCAATGGTATTGGCTGCATAGGTTTGGCTTCTTTGAGCTAACTATCGCAACAATCTTAGTGATTTGGGTGGCAGGGAGGTATATTAAAATGTATTGGCCAGAATTATTTGATACAAAATACATCGCCAAAAAGCTCAAACGCTCTTAAAGCTAGTCTCAAGGTCTATGTTTGAGTGCGGTATTCTCAAATACCAGATAAGAGAAACTAATCGAAAAAGACCTCACTTCACAGTGAGGTCTTTTGAATCGAGGCATTAATCAGGCGAGTACGATTAGAAGTTAGCGTGAGGGCCAAATACTTCGTAATGAACACGTGAACGGTCAACGTTAAGTGCATCCAGTTGTTCAACAATATTCTTCATGAAGCCAATTGGACCGCAGATGTAAAAATCACTCTCCTCAAAACCTTTGCTATCAGAGATAGACGCGAGATCCATTTGACCTTGATGCGCGTTATCACATGGCGCTCCATCTTTATTCATGTACCACGTTTTCGCTTCCCAACCTTTATCCGCCACAATGTCTTTAACACGAGTCGTGAAAGAGTGTTGGCCAACATTTTCACATGCGTGAAGGTATAAGACTGGCTCGCTTTTCTGTTGATAGTTTAAGAATTCAAGCATTGACTGCATTGGCGTCACACCAACCCCTGCAGAGATAAGCGTTACTGGCTTACTGCGCTCATGATACATAAAGTCACCTGCTGGTGCATATAGACTAACTTCATCTCCAACAGCCGTAGAGCCGTGTAGGTAATTAGAGACAACACCTTGCGTCTCTTGGCCTTCAGCTTCACGCTTCACCGAGATGCGATATTGCTTACCGTTTGGCTTATCAGACAATGAATACTGACGAATCTCACTGTATTGAGAGCCTTCCGGTTTCACTTCAATACCTATGTATTGACCCGGTGTGTAATCGAGAACTTCACCGCCATCTTTTGGCCGTAAGATAAAGCTTGTTACCAGTGCAGATTCTTTGATTTTGGCGGCAATCACAAACGTACGTGATGCTTCCCAACCACCAACCGCTTGCTTACGCAGTAGATAAAGTTCGGCCTCACGATCAATGAAAACTTGCGCTAAGAATAGATAAGCGGCTGTCCATGCTTCCTCGACTTCTGGCGCAAATGCATCAGCGGCAAGTTCACGCAATGTTTCAATTAGGTGCAAACCAACAATCTGGTAGTGCTCGGGTTGGATGTTAAAACTCGTATGTTTCTGAGCAATGCGTTCAACCGCCGAGGTCAAAGCAGCTAGGTTTTCAATATTCTTAGCATAAGCAGCGATAGCTTCGAACAATGCCACACCTTGGCGGCCTGTTCGTTGGTGAGACATATTAAAGATATCTTTTAATTCAGGGTTATGCGTAAACATACGTTGGTAAAAATGTTGAGTTAAAGCAGGGCCTGCGCTTTCTAAAAGAGGAATCGTCGACTTGATAATGTTGATATGTAGATTGTTTAGCATTGATTTACTCCGAACACTTAGTCTTTTGAATAATCGAGTCAAATTGACTAACTTAATTTTAAGATGACTTTATAATGATTTTTCTCAATGAGCTCTTTGGCTACTATTATTATGAGAATCACGCAGGTGGATAAGTAGCGCTAAGTAATTGAATTTAAATATGGTTCAATTATTAACCCGTACCGACGCGTGTAATAGATACAATGCATGAAAGGTGCCAACATGCCAAAGCTAGCTGTGTCTGACTCTCCTCTAAAAAAACCATATCAAACCTTGGTCAAAAAGACCTTTTTTTTGAGTCAAAAAGACTCTACCATGTATATAAATACAACCAGTATGATGCCTTTATGCAAGATATCTCCCCATCGACTCTTATGGAAATGACCATTGGTTTAGCCAGTGGTGTGAATGATCAAGACCGCTTTAATCGCCTAATCGATGCCATTCGTAAAACGATAACCTGTGATTGTGTCGCACTATTAAGCCTTCAAGGCGACACGCTAGTACCAGTGGCAATGCAAGGGCTTAGTCGAGATACATTCGGACGTCGCTTTATCATTTCAGAACACCCACGTTTTGCCGAGATCTGCGCCTCTCGCTCTGCCGTTCGTTTTAATTCAGATAGCCCCCTACCCGATCCTTTCGATGGCTTGCTGATAGACCATGATGGGGAATTACCGATGCATGCTTGTATGGGCTTGCCTCTACTGTTTGGCGATAAACTATTAGGGGTTTTGACGCTAGACAGCTTAAAACCAGGTGTCTTTGCCAATATACCCGCGCGCAACCTAGAAGTGCTAGCAGCGATTGCCGCTTCAGCAATGCAGATGGCGCTGACTTTCTCGCAGCTTGAGCATCAAGCAAAACAGTCCAAGCAGCTATTAGAAGAGTTGAATGTGGAATCGTGGGAACGTGATGGTGGTGAGCTGATAGGTAAAAGCGATACCATGATGGCGCTGAAGAACGACATTGCGGTTGTAGCACCATCGGAATTTAATATCCTGATCCATGGTGAAACCGGTGTCGGTAAAGAGCTTGTTGCTCGTACTCTGCATCACCAATCACAACGTAAACGCAAACCATTGGTTTATGTCAACTGTGCCGCTATTCCTGAAAACTTGGTTGAGAGCGAGCTGTTTGGTCACGTGCGTGGGGCATTTACTGGCGCTGACAAAACCCGTTTAGGTAAATTTGCCTTAGCTGATGGTGGCACACTGTTTCTTGACGAAATTGGTGAGCTGCCCCTTGCAGCGCAAAGCAAACTACTTCGTGCACTGCAAAACAATGAGATACAGCCCGTTGGTCAAGACATCATCCAAACCATCGATGTTCGGGTATTGGCGGCAACCAACCGAGACCTAAAACAAGAAGTTCAAGACGGCCGATTCCGATCGGACTTATACCACCGACTGACCGTATACCCTATCGCGGTGCCTGCACTGAAAGATCGCGGTGATGACATCAGCTTACTGGCTGGTTTCTTCCTAGAACAAGCACGCCGTAAGCTTGGTATCAATCAAGTAAAATTTCGCTCTGAGGTTCTGTCCTTCCTGAGTCGCTACAGCTGGCCCGGCAATGTACGTGAGCTCGAGCACGTGATCAGTCGTTCTGCATTGAAAGCATTGGCGCGCAGCACAAACAAAAGCCTAGTGACTATCACCAAAGAAGATTGTGGCCCACTCGACCAAGATCAGCCAATCGTAACCACTCAAGCGAAGACGACTCCGTTATCAACGCCTACCGTCGACCTTTCTGCAGGTCTGCGCGGCGCAACAGACGATTTTCAGCGCACCATCATTACTGAGGTGTTAGAAGACGCTAACTTTAACTGGGCGCAGGCTGGTCGAGTTCTGAAAACAGACCGAGCAAACCTGACTCGACTCTCGAAACGTTTAGGGCTTAATGTGGCTAAGTCTCACACGATTGAACGGACAAAGTAAATATTAGCAGTTTGTTGCAAGCATCCAATGAAACTTGTGTATATAATGCTGCAAATTGTAACACTAATTTTAAAGATGTAGAGAGAGTTATGAAGTTTATCCGTTGGTTCTTAGGTCGTGTCATTTTGCTATTGAATTTTATTTTCAGCCCACGCGGTGTGAAGCGCTCACAAGAAGAGCAAAGCAAAGTCAATGAGCAAGCAAAAGCGCACACGTTATACCAATTCGAAGCGTGCCCATTTTGTGTAAAAGTACGCCGTGCGATGAAGCGTCAATCGGTTCAGTTTGAACTTCGTGACGCAAAGAACAATCAACAGCACCGTGCAGAGCTTGAAGCTGGCGGTGGTCTGGTGAAAGTGCCTTGTCTACGTATCGAAAAAGACGGCAAAACTGAGTGGATGTACGAATCTTCAGATATCGTAACTTACTTAGAACAGCAGTTTTCATAAGCAATAAAGCGACAACATCTAGATATAAAAAATCCCTCGAATGTGAGGGATTTTTTATATCTGTTATTTGGCGTTAATCGCTTCAAATTGGGAGTAAAAGTTCAAACCACTACTTCGCTACGATCAGCATTAATTCTACACGGCGGTTACACGCCTTGCCTTGCGCAGAAGCATTCGTACAAGCTGGAACATACTCACCGAAGCCACGAGTATAAATGGAACGACTAGAAACATAGTTACTCTCTAATCGAGCCTTCACTTCTTTTGCTCGCTGCTCTGAAAGCGGATCATTGATTCGATCTGTGCCCGTATTATCGGTGTGCCCTTCAATCACCACATCAATATCTTGCCGTTGAGCAAGGTAGCTGCCTAGCGTATCTAGCCATTGATTATAAGCTGGCTCGGGGAATGCTGAACCTGTTTTAAAGTTCACGTGCTGCTCAAGCTTTACCATCACATGGTTACCCGGCAACACTTCAAAATCGATACGGTTTTGTCTTAAAAAGACTTCCAATGGATCATTGGTTGAAACGCCACGTCCGTAATTGGTGGTGATGTTTTTTTGCTGATGATTACGGCTTTGGAGCGAGTAACCGCGATGAGTCGTAACCTCTGTCGTTTGGGCGATTCCCCACTCAGGGTGCAGCAGATCATAATCCGTTTGGGGCGCAGTCGTTAGCATATCGTCACCCAGTAAACCAGGAGGAAGCGTTGTTTTACATCCAACCAAGACTACGCTCAATATTATTGCTAAATATTTCATTACTTCACCAACCACTCATGCAGACAAACCTTTGACTAATCACTATATCGGCGTCGAGTAAAAAACTTTAGGCAAAAAGAACGCACGGCAAAAAAAAGTGCTTTCGATCACAGTTAGCCACCAACCCGCCGAATCATCACTCGTGAGTTCGAACTGTTTTCATTTATTTACCTTATAATTGTTTTCCAATTCGGACTAAATAGTTAGAATCCCACGACTTCTCAACGCTAGAGTAAACATTATGTTTAAACCATTGACTAAATTCATCACCGCGCTCACTGCCGTACTTATTATCGCGGGTTGTAGCGAAACAAACGAACCACAGAAAGGTGTTCAGTACGAAGTACTGCCTTCTACGCTCACTGAATTTAACCTGTCGCCAATCACTGAGATCTTCTCTCTTAATTGTGGCCACTGTCGTCAAATGGAAAGTGCGATTCCAGAGATTGAGTCTCTAACAAACCAGACCATTGGCAAGATGCACGTGACGTTCAATGAGAGCGCTCAAATTAGCGCAATGATCTACTACACAGCAGTGATACAACTTGATGCTACGCCAGATCTCGCGTTTATGGACGACCTTTTTGGAGCAGTACAGATGGGTGCCGATGCAACACCAGAACAACGCCAGCAAGCACTAGAAACCGCATTCACCTCTCGTGGTTTGGTTAGCCCATATCAACTCAACAAAGAACAACAAGTTGCGCTTTTTGAGTACGTTAAAAAAGCAGAAGATATCTCTATAAAAGGTCAAATTAACTCAGTACCAACCTTTATCATCAATGGTAAATACCAAGTACTCACAGCAGGTCACCAAGACATTGCTGGCATTGCGAAAACGATCAACTACCTTTTGACTCAACCATAATCACGACGCCAACCACTGATTAACGCACTCAGCGTTAACTATGTAACTCGGCATCAACTATATAACTCAACATCAACTATAAAACTCAGCATTAACTAAAAATAGGTTTTACTATGTCTAAATTTGTTATCCCGGTCATTGTCTTTCTTTTAGCGGGTTTCATGATTTACCGTACTTGGACGAATCATAAGTCTGGCGGAGAGAACTTCGAGCAAGGCCAACAGTTTCTAATTGAAAACGCCACCAAAGAAGGCGTGATCACCACTGAAAGCGGCCTTCAATACCTAGTGCTTGAACAAGGTACAGGCACAGAACACCCAACCAAGAACAGTAAAGTAACGGTCCACTACCACGGTACACTGATCGACGGCACGGTTTTCGACAGCTCGGTAGAGCGCGGTGAGCCAATCTCATTTGCACTTAAGCAAGTCATCAAAGGCTGGCAAGAAGGTCTGACTTACATGGTTGAAGGCGAAAAAGTTCGTCTATTCATTCCAAGCACTCTCGCATACGGTAAAGGCGGTTCTGGCCCTATCCCACCGTCAGCAACACTGATTTTTGATGTAGAGCTCATCTCTATTCAATAATCGAAATGACTGATTTGAGCCTCAACATACTCGCTATGTTGGGGCTTTTTGATACTTGAGTATTTGAAGCTACTTTTGCCACGACGAACAATACCTTCAAAATAGTCCACTAGACGACTGGTCTAATTCTGAATATGTAAAACATTAAATTAAGGACAACCAATGACTCAACAAGACAATCGTCGCATCGTATTGGCTTCTCGCCCAGTAGGCGCACCGACGCAAGATAACTTCCGTTTAGAAACGGTAGCGGCACCTAGTATCAATGATGGTGAGATGTTACTTCGCTCAGTTTACCTTTCTCTAGACCCGTATATGCGTGGTCGCATGAGCGATGCTAAATCTTACGCCGATCCAGTGGCGATTGATGAAGTGATGGTTGGGGCAACCGTATGTCAGGTTGAAGAGTCAAAACACGCTGATTACCAAGTGGGAGAATGGGTTCTGGCTTACACAGGTTGGCAAGATCTTGGTGTGTCTAACGGTGACGGTCTTATCAAACTAGGCAAACAGCCAACTCATCCCTCTTATGCACTTGGCATCATGGGTATGCCTGGCTTTACTGCTTACATGGGCTTACTTGATATCGGTCAACCTAAACAAGGTGACACTCTGGTCGTTGCGGCTGCAACAGGTGCTGTAGGTGCAACGGTTGGTCAAATCGGTAAATTGAAAGGCTGTCGTGTTATCGGCGTTGCTGGTGGCCACGATAAGTGTCAATACGCGAAAGATGTACTTGGCTTTGATGAGTGTATCGACCACAAAGCCGAAGACTTCGCGGAACAACTGACGAAAGCGTGTGATAACGGCATCGACGTTTACTTTGAAAACGTTGGCGGCAAGGTATTCGATGCAGTCATGCCTCTGCTTAACACAGGTGCTCGTATTCCTGTATGTGGCCTGATATCTCAATACAATGCGACGTCACTGCCTGAAGGCCCGGATCGTATGTCTAGCCTGATGGGTATGCTGCTGGTCAAACGAATTAAGATGCAGGGCTTCATCATCTTTGATGATTACGCACACCGTTACAACGAGTTTGCGACTCAAATGACCAAATGGTTATCACAAGGCAAGATACATTATCGTGAACATTTAGTTGAAGGTCTAGAAAGCGCACCGCAAGCATTCATGGGGCTATTGGAAGGTCAGAACTTCGGTAAGCTTGTGATCAAAACCAATGAAGCTAAATAGGTAAGACATACCCAAGTAAATAAATCGCTAAATCTATATTTTCCCAAACGCTTGTTTGCTTGTTATCTAGAATAACAAGCAAACAAGCCAATTTATCTTCGGCTTTGGCTTCTCATTTGTGTTAATTTCGACAACAATACCAAACTCTCACTGAACCGCTATAGAGTTTGATCTTAATGTCAGCCAATCTTGCCCAATACACACCTCTGCACTTAGCAAACGACAGCGTGAATGTAGGCTTATCGCTACCTACTCGCTTTACGTTTCCGTATTACTATACCCCGCATCCTATATGTGAGTTAGCCATGCGGCAGCTTCAGCAGTCACTCCTCGACTGCGGTGTCGGTGAAACCTCGCAAGGTAACCTCTATGCTGTTCTGCTTGTTCAGAATCCAATTACGCTAGAGTTAGGCTATTTATCTGCATTTTCAGGCCTACAATTACAACCCTCATTGGCTTCCCAATTAAAAGACATTCGCTTTGTTCCACCCGCATTCGACTTAAATCGGTTTCAATCTCAAAACAGTGCAAGCCTCGCTCATCAGTCACAACTTGCCGCTGACATAAAGAAATTACAGCAGTCACACAACCTAGACGCATTGCAGACTGAACTTAAAACGATCAAAATCGAATCCGCACAGGCTATCGACGCCTTTCAGCGAGCAATGGCCGCAAATAAAGCGCAGCGCAGCCAGCTCAGAGAGCAAGCCAACCAAGCAAAGGCATTAGGCAATCAAGAGTCGGCGGCGAATTTGCTCAAACAACTGGGCAACCAAAGTAGCCAAGAGAAACGCGACCTAAAAGCACTCCGTATTAAGTGGAAACAGAAGATCGCACAACGCCAATCACAAGTTGATGTGATTGAAAGTGAACAGAAAAGCCGTAAGCAAGATCACCAAGCAATTTCACAGCAGTTGGAAACTCAACGTCTCTCTCACTATCACTTTATCAATCAAGCCAAGCAACCTAAGAATTTACTCGAGCTACTCGATGGCAAAAATGCGATTGAAGGCTCTGGTGACTGCTGCCTACCTAAATTGCTTAACTTCGCCTTTGAACACCGGTTTAAGCCGTTAGCATTGTCTGAGTTTTGGTGGGGATTGCCGCCAACGGATATCATTCGACAACATGGAAACCTTTACCCTGTTTGCCAGAGCAAAAGCTTCGAGATCCTCGACCACCAGCTAAGCGGCATTGAGTTAGAAGATAATCCGCTTATCGTAAATCCTGCGGTGGGTAAGTCGTTTGATATTGTCTATGAAGATGACGAGATCGTGGTTGTGAATAAACCAGAGGAGTTCTTGTCGGTTCCTGGTAAGTTCATTGAAGACTCAGTTTATACTCGTATTAAAACGCGCTACCCGAATGCGACTGGCCCTTTGATTATTCATAGACTAGACATGTCGACATCAGGCTTGTTGATCTTGGCACTCACGGCAGAATCAAACAAACACATCCAAAAGCAGTTCATCGATAGAACGGTCGAGAAACGTTACACGGCACTACTTGATGGGGAAATAAAGGGAGAATCTGGTTACATCAGTCTGCCTTTGCGTGGCGATATCACCGACAGACCAAGACAACTGGTTTGTCATGAACATGGGCGTAACGCTGAAACGCATTGGCAAGCGGTCAGCACCAACAACGGCAAAACCAAGGTTCACTTGTCCCCTAAAACAGGTCGAACCCACCAACTGCGTGTTCATTGTGCTCACCCGCAAGGACTTGGTGTTCCGATTCGTGGTGATGACCTTTATGGCTACAAACATGAACGTCTGCACCTTCATGCGGGCTACCTAAAACTCATTCATCCAACAACTGGGGAATGGATGGAGTTTGAAGTACCGTCTGAATTCTAAGTCTACTTACTCGCGTAGGGCTTTCGAGCCCTACTCTTCTCAAATAACCTGCAAGTAAACTTTCGAGACACTACATAGAAGCTAGTACCAGAAACCTACAACTAGAAAGCTTGAACACAACAAGGTAACTATCGCTGGAATACCGTCTTTCCAAGTATCAAACCTTAAGTGGAAGTAAAGTGCTCCCATCGAAGTCGCCCCCAGTATTGCACCGCCCATCACTTGAGTCTGTTCTGGTGAGATCTCACATAGAGCTAAAATCAAAAGAGCCGCTCCTGTCAATTCGACTAACCCCACCAGAAACATAATCACTCTATTCAAGCCATAGCTTTTAAAGAAACCAAGCTGGATTTCAAATACCTTCTTTTGCCAACCAAGTGTTTTAATCGAACTCGCTAACACAAAGAACACCACCATCAAAATGCTGATTGTTGTACTCATCTAGTCTACCTCTATTAAGAATCATGAATTTCAACGATATTATTTAGGGCGTGTTGACCTTTCGCGGTTAAATTTTGTTCGAGATAAAAGCGTTTAATCGCGGCGAGGGGGAAGTCGCCTAGTTATTCTAAGCAATTCCTCCTCAACAAAGAGTAAAATGCTTTTAGCCGAACCCTTCGGGCAGCGTTTGCTGGTCATTTCTACTACGTTATCGGCTTCTCATGTAGGCTAGCTACATGAGAAGCCTCTGTCTTGTATAAATACCCAGCAACTCGCTGCAAAAATCAGCTCGAAAGATCAACACGCCCTAATCATTCATAATTAAGGTGATAAATGCTAGTTTTAAGATAGTTAAGATTCCAAATTGGAATAGATAAACAAAAGGCAAGTAAGATGGACAAGATCGAATGCATTCGCATCTTTGTGGAAACCGCACAACTGAATAGCTTCACCGCAACGGCCAATAAGTTAGACATAACACAAGGCGCAGTGAGTAAGAAGATAGCGTGGTTGGAGAATGACTTAGGGATCACTTTGTTTCAACGAAATAGCCGAAAAATCTCCCTCACTCATGCAGGAAAAGACTACCTCACCTATTGCTCCCGTTTACTCCGAAGAGATGTCTGCCATAGAAAGTAGGCTCAAGCGTGAGACTGAATCCGTAGAAGGTGAGCTTAAAATCTCAGCACCAAGTGCCTTTTCTACAATGTTACTGAGCGAACCAATTCAAGCCTTTACTGTGCAACATCCAGGTATCCGTGTAAACCTCAGTGTCGACGACCGCATTGTAAACCTGAATGACCACAACATTGATATTGCTATCCGAGCATCACAACTCAAAGACTCAGGGCTAAAGGCTCGCTTCCTGTTCAACAACAAAATCCAGTACGTTGCATCACCGGGTTATCTCAGTAAGTACGGGAAACCTGAACATCCACAAAATCTTATACAACATCAGTGCTTAACCTATTCTTTGATGAATCCGGTGGACGAATGGCGTTTCACCGATAAAGATCGCCAAAGTCGTAGTGTTCGCGTAAACCAGATTTTCACGTCAGACAGCCCAGAAATGTTGCTTACTATGGCGAGACAAGGTTTAGGCTTGGCAGCGTTACCAGATTGGATGAGTAACGAGTTTGTTGAGAAAGGAGAATTAACGCGTATATTAGAAGGTTGGAACAAAGACTACTTGCCGATGTACGCGGTGTACCATGCAAGTGATTATTTGCCTCAGCGAATTCGCGTGTTTATCGATTTTCTTGCAGAGTGCTTGAGCTCTACTGACAAATAAAGATCTACGAACAATAGAGCTCAGGTGTACTAATACAGCTCAGGCAATAGTTAATACATTACTTTAATGTCGCTTAACCCATCACATCTTTGCGCTGGTCAACGCATTCAAAAGAACCCATTTCGAACTCTCGACATATCCAAGGTCGGTTTTCGTAGATTGTACACATCAGCGTTTCTCTATCGACCGCTGAGCACCAACCATCATCTAAGCGTTTCATGGTTTCTCCGCCCCATTGGTCGTAAGCTATGTGCTCTTCAGGTACGCCCGTATCAGTGATGATCATCACCTCTAAACGACAACAGCATGCCTGACAATTGGCACAAGTTACTTCAGGTTCGGTGATGTTCTTTATCTCTATGCTCATAAGTAACTACGCTGCTAAATTTTGCGTATAGTAATCGAAACCCATCGCTACGGCTAATAAAGAAAGCCGCCATCCCCAGCTTTTTGCGAACAAAAGTATTTATGCGAGCAAAAACATTTATGAGAACAAACACATCAATGGGCATTATGACCCACTCACAACGCCCACCGTACTTGTGTTTTTATTACGTTTAATGGCCACGACTCACGTGACAAGACGATTAGCCTAAGTCTGTGTTATCTAACCACAAGGGCTATTTAAATAGCCCAACAAAGAACAACTTAACGTAGTCCATCAAGCGTTTAAATATGCTCCCTTTCTCAACGGCTTCTAACGCAATTAAAGGCTGAGTTTGCACATCTTCGCCATCAACACTGTAGTGAACAACACCTAAGGTTTGCCCTTCTGCGATTGGGGCTTTCAGTTCAGCGTTAAGCTCAATCGACGCGGTCAGCTTTTTACTGTCCGACTTAGGTAGCGTAATAAAAGTATCTTCTGCTACACCTAGCTTTAAGGTGTCTTGTTCACCAAACCATACCTTCTCTTCAGCGACTTGGTCGCCAGCTTGATGCGGATTGAGGGTGTCAAAGAATCGAAAACCGTAGCTTAATAGTTGTTTGCTGTCTGACTCACGATTCTTGATGCTAGATGCACCCATGACAACCGCGATAAGCCTCATATCACCTTGGGTGGCCGAACTCGCTAAACTGTAGCCTGCGCCCGAGGTATAACCGGTTTTCATACCATCAACTGTTAAGCTTCGATCACGCAGTAAACCATTGCGGTTGTGTTGTGTGATGCCGTTATAACTGAATGAGCGCTCACTGTATAAGCCATATACATCCGGTAAATCTCGAATAATGGCACGGCCCAGTAACGCAATATCATAAGGTGTCGAATACAGGTTTTCGGCATCCAAGCCATGTGCATTGGCAAAATGGGTATTGTCTAATTGAAGGGAGGTTGCCCAAGAGTTCATAAGATCGACAAAGGCATCTTCAGAGCCTGCGACGTGTTCTGCAATCGCCACACTGGCATCGTTACCCGATTGGATAATCAAACCACGGTAGAGATCCATCATCGCAACATCGGTATTCACTTCAATGAACATTTTAGAAGAGTCAGGAAACTTCTTTGCCCAAGCATTTTCGCTGATTCGTACTTGGTCATCAGCCGAGATGTTACCTCGCTTCATCTCTTGTCCAGCCACATAACTGGTCATCAACTTGGTCAAACTTGCTGGGTTGAGTTTCGTGTGCGCGTTATTTTCAACCAGTACATCACCGGAATTAAAGTCGATTAGCACATACCCTTTCGCGCCTAGGCTCGGTGGGCTTGGTACGACAGAAGGAGCGGCGACAGCAGCACGGCTCACCATTGCGGCGTTACTTACAATGAATACACTTAATAGAGGGAGATAGTACTTGGAAAACAGTTTCATTGAATCAAACCTAAGTTAACGTTTTGTTCAGTATAGACAAACGCCAGTAAAAAAAGCGTAAACTTTACGTTGCTTTACGCAAATGTACCAATCGTTACAAATAAAAAATGATCATCTGCAATATCTCCATTCCCTAGTCATTAACATGGGTTCAGTGAATAGTTCTAGCGTTCTGGCATGCCGCTAAATAGCCTGCCCACATACCCCTTAATACGTTGCTTGGTTTCGCTGGGTGATAATTTGGGCTGAATGTCCGATTGAGCTAATGCCTGCCATAATCTTGTGTCAGAGTTCGGCACAAAGAAGGCAATATACAAGGAGCCTTTCTCGGCTTGCTTTCCTTCACTCGCATAAAATTCGACCCCAGTTGAAAGATTGATCGCATCGAAGATTGCGTCATCATTGAACTCCGAGTTTTGCGCTAACCCAAAGCCAACAACGACGTCACCATGATCTTGATTAAACTGATATCCTTTGTTTGACAGTTGCTCTTGAATCGCATCTCGCACCAGATCAGTGATAACGGTTTTGTCGTATTTTTGCGAAAGATAGATTTGCTCTGATTTAGGGTGCCATGAGTACGTTACAACCCCGTTTTTCATAAAATCTAAGTCTCCACTGGTGACTACACCATAGTTGAGCGTTGCTGGTACTTGTTGTGCACTGCAGCCTGCCAGCCCCATCGTAATCAAAGTCATTAATGTCGCACTTATTATCTGAAATCGGGGTTTTATACACTTTGCTACATCCACGTATCCTTGTGTCATTCGCAGTCTCCTTAATCATTCAGGGAATAACTATCAATTTGGGGGTTTAATCACAAAAACAGACTTGGTATAGTCGCCCCGTTAAACATAACCAGACCATTCGAGGTACGGAGTTCCCTCAACCATCTCATGAAGAGAAGAATTGGTACCGGAAAATTTAAGAGGGTCAAACAATGGAATTCAATATGGTTGAAATTTTAGGTTATGCAGCCTCTGTGATGGTTGCGCTTTCACTCACCATGAAAGATATCGTCCGCCTGCGTGTTCTTAACTTTATTGGGTGTGCTCTCTTCACAGTATACGGCGTTATCATTGACGCATGGCCAGTGGCGGTCACCAACGGTTTCATCGCTTGTGTAAACATCTACTTTCTTGCAAAAATGCAAAAGGAAAAAAAAGCGCAAACGATAAAGGAAGCCAAAACTTAAACGGATTAAACGGCTCAAACGCGATTCCAAATCATTCTAAACGATCCCAGATGCTTCTATCATTCTAGTCAAGAATCGATGCCCAGCTTGGGCTTTTTGCTCTACTCAGACCATTTAATTGAACACTGGTCGCTTTGACTAGGGCGTGTTGACCTCCCTGTCGATGGATCACCGACAAATAAAAAACCACCGAACTGGTGTCAGTTCGGTGGTTTTATTCACGTTAATCCGTAATGCTCGTGCATTGGATTATCGAGTCAGTTCCGTGCTATGAACACACTTTTGTCCAACTGCCATCACTGCCCGGCTCAGAGCTTGTCCACCAATTTGCCTTGTAAATGGCATTGTTATGAACCACTTCATCACCTGAATTCGCATGGCTTGGATTACCTGCCCAATCACTCTGAGGGAAATCTGGGTAAACCGTTAAACCTGTGGTATCACAGCTGCCTGGTATTGTTTCACCGCCACCTGGAGCACCGTTACCCGCGCTGATATCACCCAGAGGCAAGTCTGGCTGTTCGAAGCTAAAGGCGTAATCCACACCATCAACATTGACTGCGTAATTAGCAGGGCCTGAAATTGGCAAGTAATACACCATATCTAGCTCATACACACCACCAGCAGGAAGATCTTCCCATGCAGGTAACGTGAACGCTACGCGGTGCATCGTGCCATCTAAACCACCAATATTATCGGCACGAGTATGGCCTGAAGCAATCACAGTCAAACCGCCACCTGATTGATCTTTTGCGTTATCAGGGGCTGACACGGGAATATCGAACTGGAATTCAGTTCCGCCCGGAAGTGCTTGGTCTGTGTTATTTGTAAACGTGATTTTCGGGTTGATTGGGTAGTTTTGGTCACCCACTTTAAAGCCACCCACAGACACTGCAATATCGAGAGCTTCTGTTGGAATAGCACCAGTCGCGACGGTATTTCCGTATGGCGTTACCGACTTGAACTTGTCATAGATAGCTTTCGTCATGGTGTTACCCATGTGGAACTCACCATTGCCACTATTACATGCTTGTTCAGTGGTATCGATAGAGGTTCGATTGCCACTCGCATCGAGTACATAACAGTTATAATCCCCTGCTAGCTCCCAGAACATGATGCCGCCAATTTCTTTGTCGATAACGTAGTCCGCTTTCACATTGATGGAATCTTTATCTTCCGTTGAAAGGAATACGCCTTTCTCGGAATTCCACAACCAAGGGGCAACCGCCACACTGTCATAGTTACGCATGTACGTTCCGGTCAGCACATCCGTTGGATCGTTAACAGGATCAAGCTTGTAAGCATCCGCATAAGAACCCCAAATACCTTTCTCTAGGTTCTTCGCGTGCCACATTGGGTTGGAACCCGCACCCATTTCGTTGCCTTTCGGATCAGTATCGTGCCACATGTTGTCGATACCAATTGCGCCATGGCCACAGTTGTTCTTCTCACCTTCGCCTGTACCCGCCGCACATTCAGATTGATTTGGTAGCGCAGCTCTACCCCAAAGACCATTCTCACCACCCGTTACACCTTGCCAACCACGCGTGTAGTAAGGCACACCGATGTTAATACGACCTGCTGGCATTGAACCACGGAAGTAATGGTAAGCCCAATCCGTATTCAGATAACCGATACCACCGTAAGCCGCAGTGCCATAAACGTTCCACTGTGCTAGCTCTGAATCTTTACCTGTATCAAACAAGGCAGCGTTATGACCAACGTGATCGTTCCACGCACCGTGAAGGTCGTAAGACATGATGTTTACGTAATCGAGGTACTTGGTGACATCAAATGTTTCCATACCGCGTAATAGGTAACCAGAAGAAGGTGCTGCGATAGTTAACATGTAATGATTGCCATCTTCAGCTGACGCCACATCAAGCTTCTCACGTAGCACTTTCATCAATACTTGGTACGAAGCCCATAGGTACTGACGACGTGGTTCCATGAAGTCTTTGTCATACGGGTTACCTGCACCCGCCATTGAGGTTGGGTATTCATAATCGATATCTAGGCCGTCAAACTGGTATTTACGAAGCATTTCAACCGCTGAAGTCGCGAATGTTTCGATACCTTGATGGTTAATAGAACCGTCAGCGTTGGTCGTCATGGTATAGAAACCACCATCAGCAACTCGACTACCGTCAGTCGCAAAATGACCGCCCGTTTCAGCCCAACCACCAATTGAGATTAACGTTTTTACACCGTGTTTTTTCTTCGCTGTTGCGAGTGCACCAAAGTGCCCTTTAAAACCTAATGCAGGATCAACTTCCACACCCGGCCACTCTTTCCCAACCGCGGCGTTATTCGGATCATTTACATCACCCACATTCACTTTGCCATCTGAGCCAATACTCACGAACGCATAGTTAATGTGTGTAAGTTGTTCCCAAGGGATGTCATTTACTAGGTAAGCGGCTTGTGGGTCATCCCCTGCACGCCAGCTGGTGAAGTAACCAATCACACGACGAGGGTGATCCGCGCCCATTTTCTCACGGCCTTCATCATCGTAAATCGTACAGTAAGGAACATCGACACCTTGCGTTTGATACAAGCCATCAGGTCGACAAGTGCTCACCGTTGGAGCGCCATTAACCGTCAAAGAAGCCAGTGCTGAATCCACCGTTGCACCTTGGTTGTCTGTCGCTTTCGCGTAAACCGCTAGAGAGCCTGCTTGAGTGGTCGTGTAATCTAGCGTGTATGGGCTTGTCGCTGCTGTACCCACAAGAGCACCCGCTACGTAGAAATCAACCTTATCAACCGTGCCATCGCTGTCTGCTGCCGTTGCTGTCAGTGTGACTACACCACCAACATCAACAGACGTCGCTGAAAGTGCAACCGAAACTGTTGGTGCTTCATTCCCTGATTGTGCTGAACCAACAGAAACAGAAACCGCACTTGCAACACTTGCTGCACCTTCATTATCCGTCGCAACAACTGAAACTTGATGGTTACCAGACGTTGCAGCCCAAGTCACTTCAAATGGTGCCGCTGTCACTACTGCAACCGAAGAACCATCGACAAAGAATTCTACCGAAGCAACACTGCCATCAGAGTCCAGTGCTGTTGCGCTAAGTACCACACTCTCGCCTTCAACAATCACATCGGATGCCGTTGGCGCTGTTAACGAGGCTGTTGGCGCTTCATTTGGTGTACCGCCACCTCCATTACCACTACACACATCCAGTTTTTTCCACTGTGCGTAATCACCTTCAAATTGGCTAGGGTTGTTGTTTTGATTCCAGTAATTCGCTGAGTACGCGCTGCCATCATGGGATACCTGATCACCACCGGTGTATACCGTGGCAGAGTCCCACGCCTCTAACGTTGAGCAATCAACAGCCGCATAACTGTTGAACGCCATTAAACATGACGCGGTGAGAGTACTGAGTGTAAAAACCTTCTTGGCCACTCTTCCTTGGTTTAGGTGCATGTTAGCTATTCCTTAAGTTGTTATTTCAAGATGTTTAATCTAAATGGCATATTCCTCACCACTTAAATCTCTTCGCAAAACAACTGTAGGTAACAGCGCCAATTAAACACATAAAATATTCAGTATTTATAAAACGACTCGCATTAATTTGTTTATAACATGCAATGAGTCGGCACTTATTTTGCACCAACAACTAAGGCGTGTTGATCTTTCGTGAGTATTTTTTAAACAGCATGGTAAAGAGTTATAATTTGCTTCGCCAAAAGTAAAACCATAACCAATACCATGCCAAGAACAATACTAACTGATATTCGCTGGAAACTGCTACTCCAAGTAATGAAAAGTACAGGTCGTATTTACGATAAAGCTGAACATCG
>NZ_CANLBV010000022.1 GCF_947488985.1 uncultured Vibrio sp. | reverse complement strand
TTTTTGTTTGGCGACTAAACCATATCACTTACTACCGTTTTTGTTTTTAGTTCCCGCTAATCCGCGATGAACCTTTTTATTGGCTGAAAAATGGGCGTATACTCAAACCACAATATTCAACGACGAATGATGACGAAATAGACCCACAATGAAACAATCTTTACTGATTTGGCTTGATGCCGCACGACCGAAAACTCTGCCTCTTGCACTGGTCTCTATCCTTACCGGGAGCAGTTTAGCGTTTGCCAGTGATCAGTTTTCTTTATCGATAGCCCTACTGGCTTTTTTAACCGCCACGCTACTGCAAATTCTGTCAAATCTAGCCAATGACTATGGTGACGCCGTACAAGGCACCGACAATGAAAACCGTCTCGGGCCAACACGAGCGATGCAATCTGGCGCAGTGACCGCTAAAACCATGATGCAAGCGATCATCCTCAACATCGTATTGACTGCCATCGCTGGGCTGATTCTTATCTTTCATGCGCTGACCTCACTCGAAAGCATCGTATCTTTTATTGTATTAGGCATATTAGCGATCGCCGCTGCCATCGCTTATACCATGGGTAATAAGCCCTATGGTTACCTTGGTCTTGGTGACCTATCTGTGTTTACCTTTTTCGGTTTACTCGGGGTATCCGGCACTTACTTCTTACACACAGGTCATGTTGAACCAAGCCTACTTCTGCCTGCATTAGGCTGCGGACTAATGGCGGTGGCGGTACTCAATATCAATAACATGCGTGATATTGAAAACGACCGCGAATGTGGCAAGCGCACCATGGCCGTTCGTCTTGGCCAGCGTAAAGCCAAACATTATCACTTCACCTTACTTGGCTTAGCGCTGGTGTCTTTTGCGCTCTACCTACTTATTCAGAACACGCCACTCTGGATCAACCTGCCCTTTTTATTGAGCATCATCCCTGTCTACAAACACGGTAAGGCCGTTTGGGAAACCGAAAAGCCGGTGCAGATTGCTCCCATGATGCCGATTATCGTCAAATGCTCACTGATCACTAACCTACTGTTTGCTGGTGTTGTCGTCGCTCAAACTCTCTTCAGTTAATTGAGACTAATCATTGCAAAGGGATCAAGCATCGATATACTCAAAATAAGCTCATTGTTCAAAAGGTATACTAATGGAATACAACACCTCAGCACTGTGCGACATCTATTTGGATCAAGTTGATGTCGTGGAGCCAATGTTCAGTAATTTCGGTGGGCGTGCATCCTTCGCCGGACAGATCACGACCTTAAAGTGTTTTGAAGACAATGCGCTGATCCGCTCCGTATTAGAGCAAGATGGCCTCGGTCGGGTGTTGTTAATCGATGGCGGCGGTTCATTACGCAAAGCGCTGGTCGATGCTGAAGTCGCGCTACTTGCCGAAGACAATGAGTGGGAAGGCATTATCGTTTATGGCTGCGTGCGTGAAGTCGACGAGCTGGAAGACATGAATCTAGGTATTCAGGCTCTAGCCTCTATCCCTGTCGGGGCTGGCCAAGACAATATTGGTGAAGTAGATGTTCCCGTGAACTTTGGCAGTGTGACCTTCTTGCCAGAAGATTACCTCTACGCAGACAACACCGGGATCATACTTTCGGCAGAGCCTTTAGATGTGGAACTTGATTTGGATGTCGAAGAACAAGAGTTCGAGTAACTCACTCGGTTTTGAATACTGAAACAAAGCATAAGAATACGAAGTATTAGAACGCACACAAAAACGCCCGCTACTAAGTAGCGGGCGTTTTTTAAAACTGAAGAGTCAATTACTCTACTTCATCCATTTTACCAAGAAGGTTACGGATGCGGTCTTGCCATGCTGAATGCTCTTCCTGCATTTGCTGAGTTTTTTGCTCTAGCTCGTGACGGCTTGCTTTAAGCTCACCAGCTTCAGTTGCTAGTGCCTGTTTCTCTTCTTTAAGCTCTTCCACTTCCATTTGAAGAAGTGCAATCGTATCTACTGCTGTTTGAATTTTTGCTTCTAGCTGCTCTAATACTTCAAAAGACATTCTGGCCTACCTTTAAGTTATCCATTTGATGGTGAAGCTTCACTTCACTTCACTTATTTGTCCATTCTACTCAGCAGAGCAAGGATAAACACTCAATATATTCGATATTTTGCGCCATTCGATGAAAAAAACAGCGCTTTTTACCTAATATTGACGTGAGCGATTCGCGCCATAACCACAAACCGATGATTTTGATGAATAACCGCAGTTTTCCACTGCTCATTGATCAAGAGCAATCTCCAAAAAACAAAAAGGCAAACGTTTCCTTGGGGATATGGTAAAATTCGCCGCGAAATTTCTATTCCCCCCCTTTGAAAATTTTGGAGTCCGCATGAAACGCGATTTAGCAATGTCATTCTCTCGTGTCACAGAAGGTGCTGCACTGGCTGGTTACAAGTGGCTTGGCCGTGGCGATAAAAACGCTGCAGATGGCGCTGCTGTCGAAGTCATGCGTAGCCTATTAAACAAAACCGAAATTAGCGGTGAGATTGTTATCGGTGAAGGTGAAATCGATGATGCACCTATGCTTTACATCGGCGAAAACGTAGGTGTCGGCGGCGACGCTGTCGACATCGCCGTTGACCCAATCGAAGGGACACGCATGACAGCCATGGGCCAATCAAACGCATTGGCTGTATTGGCTGCAGGTGAAAAAGGCAGCTTCCTAAAAGCGCCTGATATGTACATGGAAAAACTGGTTGTAGGCCCTGGCGCGAAAGGCGTCATTGACCTAAACCTGCCACTGACAGAAAACCTAGAAAACATCGCCAAAGCGCTGGGGAAAACCCTCGATACATTGGTGGTAACCACGCTGGCTAAGCCTCGTCACGACCAAGTGATCGCCGACATGCAAGCAATGGGCGTTCGTGTGTTCGCAGTGCCAGACGGTGATGTTGCCGCTTCTATCCTAACCTGCATGCCAGACAGCGAAGTCGACGTCATGTACTGCATTGGCGGCGCACCTGAAGGTGTGGTTTCTGCTGCTGTTATTCGTGCGCTAGACGGTGACATGCATGGTCGTCTTCTGCCTCGTCACGAAGTGAAAGGCGATACAGAAGAGAACCGTAAACACGGTGAGCTTGAGTTAGAACGTTGTGCTGAAATGGGCGTAACGGCGGGCATCGTATTGAAGATGGAAGACATGGCACGCAGCGACAACGTGGTATTCTCAGCAACGGGCATCACCAAGGGCGATTTGCTGGAAGGCATTACTCGTCAAGGCAATATCGCGACAACAGAAACGCTGCTTATCCGTGGCCGCTGCCGTACGATTCGCCGTATCAAATCTATCCACTACCTAGAGCGTAAAGACCCAGAAGTGGTTAGTCATATCCTGTAAGCCTTATTTCGGCGATCCAGAACATGCTAAGGCTGATACCAAGTATCAGCCTTTTGTTTTATTGGCGCACCAGAATCTCACCATTGCTGCCGATAGAGTCAACGCTATCTATACAGTAAAACACCATCAAAATAGTAAATGGTTTGCTTTATAAACACCTTGCATCATAATAGTAGAGTTGATGAGGCAGAGATAGTATGAAAACAAGCGACAGAATCTTACAGACCATTAAGCGTCAAGGTGCCGTAACCGCAAAACAACTGTCAGAAGAGTTTGGCATGACGACAATGGGGGCAAGGCAGCACCTGCAAAGCCTAGAAGATGACGGTATTCTTGCGTTTCATGACGTCAAAGTAAAAGTTGGACGCCCGACTCGCCACTGGTCTCTCACTCAGCACGGTCATAGCCAGTTTTCAGACCGACATGGCGAACTCACCATTCAAGTTATCGATGCCGTTGAGCACCTATTCGGTAAAGAGGGAGTCACCAAGGTTGCTACTGAGCGTGAACAGCACACACTGCAACACTATCAAAAGGCCTTGCTTGGCTGCGAATCTCTCATCAGTAAGCTCAACAAACTCACTCAACTGAGAGAAGATGAAGGCTATATGGCTGAACTGCAAGACCAAGGCGATCACTATATACTGTTCGAGAATCACTGCCCTATCTGCAAAGCCGCTACTCGCTGCCCTAGCCTGTGCCAATCTGAACTCAATGTGTTTACTGAGCTACTTAAAGATGAGTGTCAGGTCAGCCGTACTGAGCACATCATTGCTGGCGAAAGACGCTGTGCCTATACCATAACGCCCACTCTGTTATCGAAACACCAAGGCCAATAACCTAACGCCACACCGCTAATGACGTCTCAATATTGAGAAAACACCCATAGACTGAAAAATGTACAGATTTCTTTCTTAAGCTTAAAGCATGTCAAATAGGCTTTATTCTAAGGAAAGAATGATGGGACACACACATACGAATCAAAAACTTCCTCCCTTTGATGAACTGGTTCAACTCGCCAAAAGTGATCCCGAAGCATTCAATCAATTTAAGCAACAGATGTGTGAGCAGATGATCGGTTCGGCTTCAGAAGTGATGCAAGATAGGCTTCGCGCCCAGCAAAGCCATATTGATTTGGTGGTCGACCGTTGTAAAAACCCACACCATGCGAATGTCGTACTCATGCAAGAGCTACGCAGCCAGGTCGGTAAGTTCCAAGATGCACTAAAAGGACGCACTGGCTTTGAAGATCCTCAACCTGATAATGTGGTGGCTTTTAGGTCAACAAATACAGAACCCAAAATGTATTAGTTTTAAAAGCACGAGAGGCACAAAAGGGAGTTCAGTGCTCCCTTTGGTTCATTTATCATTCCGCGATTACACTGGATCTTCGCCGTAATCATTCCGACCTTCAGTGCCTTTCATCAAGCCACATTCAATCAGAATCCATAAACCACATACTAATGCCGCAACAGTTGCAACCATATGCGTCGACGATACAGGCTCAGTGGTGGTAGCGGTCATCGGCGACGCCAAACGACCAAAAACAAGCGGAATATTTAATAGTAGCCAATAATTCGACTTATTGCGGTCATGCCAGCGTTTAGCCGTGACCGCAAGATCAGGAATCACAAGCAATAATAAGAAGATCGGCAGCAAAATGTAGGAGTACGCAGGGAACAAAACCGAGATACCAGAAGCAAAACCAGTAATCGCAATGTAGTAGAAAATATTCCACATCCAGTAAGTCTTACGACCAATTCTCCCTTTGAAAGAGAGCAGTAAATCTTTCATCGACATCTTAAAAACTCAAATTTGTACGCCGCTGAAAATCAGCAGCAATGGTTAGTTTATTACTTTGATTTGTTGCTTTGGTTCATTGGGTTGGTTAATTTGTTACTTTCTGAAAACAGCCCTTATCCATATCACGAATATTCACCGTTAAGCTCCTAACATGACTCGCTTGTTCTTGTAAGGTTTGCATCAACGTGCGTGACAACTCTCGCTTTTGCTGTTCCGTTCGTCCCGCAAGTAACTCAAAGCTGATATGAATGAAGTCCACACTATCCTCCTCATCACCAACTAACCAATTGTGGCAGCGCAATGAGCGAGACTTAACAGACGGCACATCAAACAAGCCGCAAGTCAGTGCAACTTGGTGGAGATCCTCCAATAAGCCTTGAATGTTCACTCGTTCATCCACTGAATTGGAGTACTCTAGAACTAGATTCGGCATGGTTATTTCCTGTTATTGACGTAGTCGTTGCTCTCTTAATAGCAACTAACGATGAAAAATCCGAGAGGTTCGCGATCATTCTGTCTACCAGATCACTGATAGACCTCAAAACTCACGCTGCCAATTGAATAAGATCCTGAAAAGTCATGACCCTAGTCATGATCTGTTGATATTAATCTGTTATATTATTTCGCAATAAAGATTATTTTTTTTCACATTTGATTTATTTTAATACTTTTTGGAGATATTCCTATGCGTCATCCTGTAGTTATGGGTAACTGGAAACTAAACGGCAGCAAAGAAATGGTTGTTGATCTACTAAACGGTCTTAACGCTGAGCTTGAAGGCGTAACAGGCGTAGACGTAGCAGTTGCTCCACCAGCACTTTTCGTTGATCTTGCTGAGCGTACGCTTACTGAAGCGGGCAGCGCGATCATCCTAGGTGCTCAAAATTCTGATCTTAACAATAGCGGTGCTTTCACTGGCGACATGTCTCCAGCAATGCTGAAAGAGTTCGGAGCATCTCACATCATCATCGGTCACTCTGAGCGTCGTGAATACCACGCTGAGTCTGACGAGTTCGTTGCTAAGAAATTCGCCTTCCTAAAAGAGAACGGCCTAACGCCAGTGCTTTGTATCGGTGAGTCTGAAGCACAAAACGAAGCAGGCGAAACGGTTGCAGTATGTGCTCGTCAACTTGACGCAGTTATCAATACTCAAGGTGTTGAAGCTCTTGAAGGCGCTATCATCGCTTACGAACCAATCTGGGCTATCGGTACTGGTAAAGCAGCTACAGCTGAAGATGCACAACGCATCCACGCTCAAATCCGTGCACACATCGCAGAGAAATCTCAAGACGTTGCTAAGAAAGTGGTTATCCAATACGGCGGTTCTGTTAAGCCAGAAAACGCAGCAGCTTACTTCGCACAACCGGACATCGACGGTGCTCTAGTTGGTGGTGCAGCTCTAGACGCGAAAAGCTTCGCAGCTATCGCTAAAGCAGCCGCTGAAGCAAAAGCTTAATTTAAACATCACCGTTTAGATTAGATTAGATGACAGGTCAACTTAGGTTGGCCTTTTTTGTATCGGTCACTTCTGAAATAACAAGTACAAAAAACCGCTGAACAATCAGCGGTTTTCAATGTATTTAAGCGAACGCTAAGTACGGCTTAGAATAACTCTTCGGCAACGCGGAACAGCTCAGAACGGTCTGGGTTCTGCATGTTCTCGATACAGTCGATGATGTCATGGTGAACCAACGCTTCTTTCTCAATACCTACACAACGACCACCGTGGCCTTCTTGAAGAAGGTGCACCGCGTAGTTACCCATGCGAGACGCAAGTACACGGTCAAATGCAGTAGGACGACCACCACGTTGAATGTGACCAAGAACCGTCGCGCGAGTCTCACGACCGGTTGCGTTTTCGATCTCTTTAGCCAGCTCATTTGCATCCATCATGAGCTCAGTTAGAGCGATGATTGCGTGCTTCTTACCTTTCGCAATACCGTCTTGAATGTTGCCGATGAGCTGCTCTTTATCTAGGCCCGTTTCTGGAGTAATGATGTACTCACAACCACCCGCGATGGCAGACATAAGCGTAAGATCGCCACAGTGACGCCCCATGATCTCAACAATAGAAATACGTTGATGAGAAGACGACGTGTCACGCAGACGGTCAATAGAATCGATAACCGTGTTCAGTGCCGTTAGGTAGCCAATGGTGTAATCAGTACCGGCGATATCGTTATCGATTGTGCCAGGAAGACCGATACATGGATAACCCATCTCAGTCAGCTTCTTAGCCCCCATGTAAGAACCGTCACCGCCGATAACCACAAGGGCTTCGATACCGTGCTTGTTAAGGTTCTCGATGCCTTTCTGACGAACAGCCACGTCTTTAAACTCTGGGAAACGTGCAGAACCTAAGAAAGTGCCACCACGGTTGATCACGTCAGATACGCTGGAACGATCAAGCTTTTCGATACGATCTTCAACCAGACCTTGGTAGCCATCGTAAATGCCGTAAACTTCAATGCCAACTGATAGTGCGGTACGAACTACGCCGCGAACCGCTGCGTTCATGCCCGGAGCGTCACCGCCACTGGTCAAAACACCGATCTTCTTAATCATGCTCACCCTCGATTTTAGGAATCTATTATTAAAATTCTTTTGCCTGCTGATTGTATATCAACAAGATTTTAAATCTATATTGTGCTTTATGTTACATTCCATCAATAGGAATAGCACTTAAATCGTGTAAATTTATTTAACACCTCGAATTATTTAAGAAGTATTGCAGCTTTGCTAAGAAACTTTGTTGATTCATATCAGAATCAACATTGATTGTTACTACTGTATTTTGTTTCACCAAACAATCAGCAATTGTTAGCCACTGTAGTTCAAAAGCCACCCACTTACCATTGACTCACGACTTTCGACGTTGGTTACCACGAATGAAATTTCTGCTGCTTTTCAGGGCCGAATACTACTGAATACGGATCTTGGTGAATCAATACATCCGCCTCAGGGAAAACGGAGATAAGCTTAGCCTCAACCTCGTCGGCAATACGGTGCGCTTCAATCAGTGGGATAGTATCTTCCAGCTCTAGGTGCAGCTGAATAAATCGAGTTGGCCCCGAGCGGCGAGTTCGTAATTGATGCACCCCTAACACCCCTACCACGCTCAACGATGTCTCTTTTATCCGTTTAAGCTCTTCATCTGGTAGGTTTCGATCAAGCAGAGATTGGATCGCTTCCATCGCCATTTGATAAGCGCTGTAAAGAATGTAGATACCAATGCCTATCGCGAACACTGGGTCTGCCTGCCCGATTCCAAACCAACTCAACGCCAGCGCCAGCATGATCGCGGCATTCATATACAAGTCGGACTGATAGTGCAGAGAATCTGCGGCAATTGCCTGGCTACCGGTTTTGTTGACCACATGCTTTTGAAATCGAACCAAACCAAAGGTGACGACCATCGCGAACAAGCTGACGTAGATACCAATTTCAGGTGAATTCAGCTCATGAGGTCTGAAGAAGCGCTCAATACCATTGAGAATAAGAAAGCAAGCAGACCCAGAGATGAACATCGCCTGTGCTAATGCGGCCAGGGATTCCGCCTTGCCATGACCAAAGGTGTGCTCTTTGTCGGCAGGCTGCAGAGAATAACGAACCACCAGTAAGTTAACCACCGAAGCGGCGATATCAAGCAGTGAATCGACTACCGAAGCCAGTAGGCTAACTGAACCTGTCACCCACCACGCGGCGACTTTGACTATTAATAACAGTGTGGCAATGGTTGTCGCTGCCCAAGCAGCGAGCGTAACTAAACGTGCGTATTCTTGTTTCATAAGCTGGCTAAAAGTGACCGATAATTAGAAAGTATAACCCGTGAACAATTCATTGAATATGACAGCCGTGACCTAAACCACCAATGGGTTAGCATAGAACAAGTATTGAGAGATCAAAAAGTATTGAGAGATCAAAAAAAGCGGCACACGGCCGCTTTTTTACATTTTCATTCAATTTAGCTGTATTAAGCCATGAATTATTTGTCTTTACTCATGCGCTTTTCCATTTTTTCAGCACACTTGGCCATACGCTCTTGCTGGATTTCTTTCAGCTGCGTTTTTTGCTCTGCGGTCAGTACGCTCATCATTTGGTGCTGTTTCTTCAGCATCGCCACGCGACGCTCTGTTTGCTTCTCTACCATTTGGCTGGCGAGATCATTCGCAGCAGCTTCATCAAAGGTATCCGCTAAAACCAAATCTTGTACTTTTTCTTGGTTCGCTTGCATTTGCGCCATTTTGCCCGCTTTATCGCCAGAACGTTTTGCTTTCATCTCAGCACGATCCGCTTCGCGCATCGTTTTCAATTCTGCCTTTTGAGCGTCGGTCAGATCGAGTTGACGCATCACTTTCTGATCAAAGCCACCGCATTTGCCGTGCATGCCTTTGTTGTCGCCTTTGCCACCACCATAAGCATACGCACTGGCTGTCGTTAACATTAATGGAAGTGCCGCAGCGGCTAATACAAGTTTCTTGGTCATTTTCATAATTGTTGCCTCATTCAGTATAATAGGTCATGGATTGCGTTTTTCTCAGCGCTTGAATATAGATTAGTCGCTCCCTTGTAAAATGACGTTTAGAAAGCGTAAAGAATCGTAAAGAATGAAAGTTGGTGAATAATTCGCAGTACTATTAACCTGTAAATAACCGATTAAGGCTTCCCAATGGCGCACATCCTTCTTATTGATGACGACACCGAGTTAACCAGTTTACTTAAAGACATTTTGGGCTTTGAGGGCTTCACTGTTTCAGAAGCCAATGATGGCTATGCGGGACTCGAGGCGATCAATGATGACATTGACCTCATTCTGTTAGATGTGATGATGCCACGCCTTAATGGCATGGAAACACTGAAAAAACTCAGAGAAAATTGGGAAATTCCGGTTTTAATGTTGACCGCAAAAGGGGAAGAGATCGATCGCGTGATTGGCCTTGAGCTTGGCGCGGATGACTATTTGCCAAAACCGTTCAGCGACCGAGAACTGCTGGCGCGTATACGGGCTATTTTGCGTCGTACACAAAGCAGCAGCGCACCGAAAAACACCAGCGACACCATTCAATACCAAGACATTGAAATATTCCCTGGCAAACAAGAAGCTTACTGCAGTGGTCTGTTGATTGACCTAACCAGTACTGAGTTTGCTTTGTTGAGCCATCTAATTCAGAACCCAGGGCAAGTGATTACTAAGGAAGCTCTCAGCCTGGATGTGTTAGGAAAAAGGCTCGCACCTTTTGATCGCGCCATCGACATGCACATTTCTAACCTGCGAAAAAAAATCCCCGAGCGCAGCGACGGTAAGTCTCGCATCAAAACTCTGCGTGGCCGTGGTTACTTATTGGTTGAGGAGGATTAGTGCGCATCCCTAAAATCACTAGCTTATATGGCCGTATCTTTGCGATATTTTGGTTCACCATGTTACTGGTGCTACTGTCAGTACTTTCGCTGCCACACCTAGACCCACGCGTGGCGCGCGATGTCACAGCCGATCACCTCAATAAATTAGAGTATATCGCACAGGGTGCTGAGCAGCACTACGTCAAAGAATCGAACATCGCCAAGATCGTTGCCCAACTTGACGCTTCCCGCAGCCGTAAAAATTCGCGCACTCATCTCTATTTAAGCGATCTTGATGGTGCAGTCCTCACCTCGAAAAAGCGTTCGAACTATAAGCTGAAAGCCATTCGTAACTTTGTGACCTCGGTTGATAATCCAGAGGTGCCAAAACAAAAACTGTACGGCAACTACATGGTAGCAGGGCCAGTGCCTGTTAAACTCGCCGGTCAAGAGTTGTTAATGTACGCCGGGATCAAGTGGAATCAACCACCGCCATTTTTGCTACGACTGTTTGATAAACCATTGCAGTTACTACTAGCGGTAATGCTAGCAAGTACCCCACTCTTGCTTTGGTTAGCTTGGGCACTAAGCCAACCAGCACGCAGGTTAGAGCACGCCGCACAACGCGTGGCCAAAGGCCAGTTTGAGGTCGATCCAAGCCTCGAAAAAGGCACCTCCGAATTTAAACAAGCGGGAGAAAGCTTTAACCAAATGGTCGAAGCAGTAAACCAGATGATCTCCGGGCAGCAGCGTCTGCTTTCTGATATTTCGCACGAACTGCGCTCTCCCTTGACTCGCCTACGCATGGCAAATGCATTGGCGATTCGTAAGCAAGGTGAGAGCCCTGAACTCGATCGCATCGATACCGAAGCGCAACGTTTAGAGCAGATGATCAGTGAACTACTGACGCTATCGCGGATGCAGGTCGATAGCCATATCACCCGTGAGGTTCAGCCCATCTCAAGTTTATGGGAAGAAATCCTAAAAGACGCACAATTTGAAGCTGAGCAAATGGGCAAACAACTGACATTTTCAGAGATCCCCAATCGCTCTATTTCAGGTAACCCTAAGCTGCTAATGAGTGCGTTAGACAATATTACCCGTAATGCCATCTACTACGGCAGAGACCAAGTTGATGTGCAATTCCGAGTGTTACACGATCAACTCAACATTTGCGTCAATGACAATGGCGAAGGGGTACCGGATGACGAACGGGATTCCATCTTCAGACCTTTCTATCGCGTTTCCACTGCACGTGACCGCAATTCTGGTGGCACAGGGCTCGGACTCACCATTACCGAGAGTGCGATTCGTCAACACAGTGGCACCATTACCGCGAGCCGCAGTCAACTCGGTGGATTGCAGATCGAAATCAGCTTGCCGATCCTCCCCCTCTAGTCCCCTACAACGTTCACACCATAGTGATGGCCATTATGGTGTGAACTGTACTCACTCAGCTTGCCACCGTATACTCGGACTATCTTTGATTACTCTTGTGAACCACTATGTTTGATATCGCTCTATACGAACCAGAAATTGCGCCCAATACGGGCAACATCATCCGCCTATGTGCTAACTGCGGCGCAAACCTGCACCTTATCGAGCCACTTGGTTTTGATTTTGAAGAGAAGAAGGTTCGTCGTGCGGGGTTGGACTACCATGATCTGGCCCGAGTAAAGCGCCACAAGAACCTAGAAGTGTTTCTTGAATATCTAGAGAATGAACGAGAGGGAGATTTCCGCATCTTTGCCTGCACCACAAAAACCACCGGTCACCACGTAGATGCAGCATTCCAACAAGGTGATGTACTGATGTTCGGGCCTGAAACTCGCGGCCTACCCGCTGAGTTCATCGAAAGCATGCCAATGGAACAACGCATCCGTATTCCAATGATGCCAGACGCACGCAGCCTAAATCTGTCGAATGCTGTGGCCATCATTGCTTTTGAAGCGTGGCGACAAATGGGGTTTGAAGGCGCGGTATAACCGAATGCTCACACTGCGCGTGCCAATTGCGGGCAATGCGTAATAAAAAAGGCTCTTACCATTATCACTTTCTTGCGAAAGATAAAGGTAAGAGCCTTTTCAGTTTTCCCTCTCTATTAAAGAGAGAAAAAATCTATTATACCAATCACATTAAGTAAGTGATCAGAAATAGCGCAGGAAAAAAGCTTGAAAACAAGACAGCTCTTTTCAACAAGAAGTTTCGACAAGTAGTTATTCTACAATCAAAAATTCTAACGCAGTTATCGAGCGTTTTCACAAGCTAGGGTGACCAGTTATTTACTACGATTGGTATTAGTTTAAGCGATTACGATCATTACCATCGTCTTTCTTCTCAAACTCCCCCTCAAAGGTGTTGCCGTCTTTTGAGTGCTCAGAGGGATCGCGGTTAAATGGGTCTTGTCCAAATGGACTCTGACCAAAACCGGCTTGTCCACCCGCATGAAAACCGCCAGACATATTGGTAACCACCATTTTTTCCATCATTTTCTTGGCGAGCATCGCTCTTGGTGCTGGTAGCAAGACCAACATACCAAGCCCGTCGGTCATAAAGCCCGGAGTTAACAGCAGTACACCAGCAACAGCAAGCATCACGCCTTCAAGAATTTGTTGAGCAGGCATTTCACCTTGCTGCAAGCGACCTTGAACCGACATTAATGTTTGGATACCTTGGCTGCGAACCAGAGATGCCCCCACAAATACCGTGATAAGCACTAACGCAATCGTTGGCCACAGTCCTAGAAAGCCACCAACTTGAATAAATAACCCAATCTCAATGATGGGTACGAAGATAAAGAGTAATAATAAGATAGGAAACACAGGCCCTCCTTTGTTACGTCCAGTGTACGCTGAAAGCCCCATCAATCACAAATTTATCCTGTAAGTAAGCGTATTTATTGACCAATAATAACTTTACAAAGTATTGACCTAACAAAAGCCCAAAAGGTGATCAACTTACTATTTTTATGCGCTAGGTACAGTATCATGTGCCACATAAGTCAGGACGGATTTATCAGCCTAATATTCTAGCGAACGGAGTTTTTGCACACAGAACAGGCCAGTAACTTATTATATAATCAGAATAATTATCTAAGGATCCTGTTATGGCTACTCTATCAAAATCTCAAGTTGATGCCCCTCAAGCCACTCGACTAGAAGAAGATCTATTAGGTCAACGTCATGTTCCGGCTGATGCTTATTACGGCATCCACACTCTGCGCGCAGTTGAAAACTTCAACATCTCAAATGTCACCATCTCAGATGTACCTGAATTCGTTCGTGGTATGGTGATGACAAAAAAGGCGGCGGCGTTAGCAAACAAAGAGTTGGGGGTGATACCCAGCGATGTGGCTAAATACATTATTCAAGCGTGCGACCTTATCCTAGAGACAGGCAAGTGCATGGATCAGTTCCCATCGGATGTTTTCCAAGGGGGCGCAGGCACTTCTGTAAACATGAACGCCAACGAAGTCGTCGCCAACGTCGCACTTGAACTGATGGGCAAAGAGAAAGGCCAATATGAGTTCATCAACCCCAATGATCACGTCAACCGTAGCCAATCAACAAACTGTGCTTACCCAACCGGTTTCCGCATCTCAGTGTATAACAGCGTACTCAAGCTGATCGATGCCATTGAGTACCTAAAGGGCGCTTTCGAGCTTAAGAGCCAAGAATTCAACACCATCTTGAAGATGGGTCGCACTCAACTTCAAGACGCGGTTCCGATGACGGTCGGCCAAGAGTTTCACGCGTGGGCAGTGACCATCAATGAAGAAATCAAAAACCTACAATACACATCAAAGCTATTGCTTGAAGTTAACCTAGGGGCAACAGCTATCGGGACTGGCTTGAACGCCGCGTCAGGCTACCAAGGTCTGGCAGTGAAACACTTAGCCGAAGTTACAGGCCTAGAATGCGTGGCTGCTGAAGATCTTATCGAGGCAACCTCTGACTGCGGCGCATACGTAATGACACACGGTGCGCTTAAGCGCTTGGCCGTGAAACTGTCTAAAATTTGTAACGATTTACGCCTGCTTTCTTCTGGCCCACGAACCGGATTGAACGAGCTGAACCTGCCTGAACTGCAAGCCGGTTCTTCAATCATGCCTGCTAAAGTAAACCCTGTGGTGCCGGAAGTCGTCAACCAAGTTTGCTTCAAAGTTCTAGGCAACGACAACACAGTTTCTTTCGCAGCAGAAGGTGGGCAACTGCAATTGAACGTCATGGAACCGGTGATCGCACAGAGCATGTTTGAGTCTTTGGATATTCTGACTAATGCATGCATCAACCTACGCGATAAATGTGTGGACGGCATTACGGTGAATAAAGAAGTATGTGAATCACACGTATTTAACTCTATCGGTATTGTCACTTACCTCAACCCATACATTGGTCACCATGAAGGGGATATTGTCGGTAAGATCTGCGCTGAAACTGGTAAGAGCGTCCGTGAAGTAGTGCTAGAACGCGGTTTATTGACCGAAGAACAACTTGATGACATTTTCTCGGTTGAAAATTTGATGCATCCTCAGTATAAAGCAAAGCGCTACGAGTAAGGTTAGCAACCATGGGCTCCAAATGGAGCCTTTTTTAGGCTTCCATAAGGTTAACCATGTTAACTTTGTGGTTTTTATCCGGTTGCGCTTTTGCTTAATTGAATCTAAACAGTAGAACTATTATCTGAATATTACATCGGAGAATGTTCACATAATAAAGTCTAATATGAGGTGTTACGTATGATTGCAGTAGAACTCTTTGTCGTCCTGCTCTTTATCTTTTTGGGGGCCAGGATCGGCGGTATTGGTATCGGTTTTGCTGGCGGTGCGGGTGTTATTGCCCTTTCACTGCTTCTTGGCGTGCCAACCAGCCAAGCTTTTATTCCTATCGATGTCATCTTGATCATCATGTCGGTGATCACCGCTATTGCCGCTATGCAGGTGGCTGGCGGTATGGATTGGTTAGTACAGATCGCAGAAAACTTTTTACGTAAACACCCTGAACGTATTACTTTTTATGCACCAATCGTGACCTTTGTCATGACGCTGATGGCCGGTACAGGTCACACAGCATTCTCAACACTTCCGGTTATTGCTGAAGTTGCCAAAGGCCAAGGTGTCCGCCCTTCTCGTCCATTGTCTATTGCTGTTATTGCCTCTCAAATTGCGATCACCGCTTCACCGATTTCTGCAGCTGTTGTCGCTTTCTCAGCAATGCTTGCCCCTTTTGGTGTCGATTACCTAACCCTGCTAATAGTATGTATCCCAACAACCTTTATCGCCTGTATGGTCGGCGCACTTGTCGCGAACTACATGGGCTGCGAACTGAAAGATGATCCGGTTTACCAAGAGCGACTAGAAAAAGGGCTGATCAAACTGGCGACCGAAGAGAAACGTGAAATTCTACCGACCGCAAAGCGAGCAACTTACATCTTCCTCGCGGCGATTGTTTTCGTTGTCTGCTACGCGGCGGCTATCTCTAGCTCCGTTGGCCTGATTGACAACCCAGCACTAGGTCGTAACGAAGCCATCATGTCGGTGATGCTGGCAGCAGCAGCGGCAATCGTTCTATTTACTAAGATTGATGCAGGAAAAATCTCTTCTGCGCCAACCTTCCGCTCTGGTATGACAGCGTGTGTATGTGTTCTTGGTGTGGCTTGGTTAGGCTCTACGTTTGTTAACGCGCACGTGGCTGAAATCAAAGATGTCGCTGGCGCTCTACTGGCAGACTACCCATGGATGCTGGCTATGATCTTGTTCTTCGCCTCTATGCTACTTTACTCTCAAGGTGCGACGACGGTTGCACTAATGCCGGCAGCACTGGCGATCGGCGTAGCACCATTAACGACCGTGGCTTCTTTTGCTGCGGTCAGCGCTCTGTTTGTTCTTCCAACCTATCCAACGCTACTGGCGGCGGTTGAGATGGACGACACTGGCACTACTCGTATTGGTAAGTACGTATTCAACCACCCGTTCTTCATCCCTGGTGTGGTCACCATTACCACTGCGGTTACACTAGGCTTCGCATTTGGCGGGATATTTATCTAACCACGACTCATCAGTCGAACTCTAAAAAGGAAGCTGCGGCTTCCTTTTTTATTGCCAGTCGATGCTCTCAAATACTCATCGTGCAGAGCTAAACGCACAATAACGCACAGCTTTTAACATCGCTTAAACACATTTCTTATAATAAAAACGCCAATTTGAAACTTATTAGTCAGCAATAGGGTCTGATTACGTTAATATCCCTGTTAACTTAATCAAAACGAATTTACTTATGCGCGCATTTATCACTATGCTTTGCGTTGGGCTTGTTAGTTTGTCCAACCCGGCCTTCGCTCTCTTTGGTAATACTGACCAAGGCCTTGACGTGAACTCGGCCAATAACTTTGTCTCAGTCGACCAAGCTTTCCCTTTCAATCACTACCAACAAGACGGCAAACTCCTGCTCGACTGGCAAATAAAAGACGGCTATTACCTCTACCAACATAGCTTCTCTTTTAGCGGCCAGAATCTCGCGATCGGTCATGTCAAAATGGAAGATGGTGTGCCGCATCAAGATGAATTTTTTGGTGAGGTGAGCATTTATACCCAACCTTTGTTCGTGCAAGTGCCGCTGCAAAATTATCAAGATGGCTCGCAGCTGATCGTTAAGTATCAAGGCTGCGCAGATGCAGGCTTCTGCTACCCACCAGAAACGCGCGTCATCGACATTGAGCCATTTACAGCTACAGGTTCAAGCAACTCTCAAGCTAATGCAGCGTCGCAAGAGTCATCGGCTGCAAACAATGATGCCGATGTTTCAACACAACAAGCTTCTCCAAAAGCAGACGTTGCAACTAACACCACTCCACAATCAACTGCACCCGTTTCAAAAGAAGCGAGCCTAGCCGATAAGCTCGGTGACAGTTGGTGGACACCATTATTGTTCTTAGCACTAGGTGTTGGCTTAGCCTTTACCCCGTGCGTTCTGCCGATGTACCCAATTCTAACGGGTATCGTTTTAGGTGGCGGCAAGCTCAGCCAAGGTCGTGCGCTGATGTTGTCCTTCATCTACGTACAAGGTATGGCGCTAACCTACACCCTACTTGGCTTAGTCGTGGCATCTGCGGGTATGCAGTTCCAAGCAGCGATGCAGCACCCTTACGTTCTGATCGGTTTAAGTGTCCTATTTGTCGTGCTCGCGCTGTCTATGTTTGGCGTGTACAACCTGCAACTGCCAAGCAGCGTCCAAACGTGGCTCAATAACCAAAGCAACAAGCAGCAAGGTGGCAATACCTTGGGTGTGTTCGCGATGGGTGCTATCTCGGGCTTGGTGTGTTCGCCTTGTACAACAGCGCCACTGTCGGGTGCTCTGTTGTATGTCGCTCAAAGTGGTGACCTATTTACTGGCGCAATCGCTCTGTATGCGCTAGCCATGGGTATGGGTATCCCACTGATTTTGGTGGCGGTGTTTGGTAATAAGCTACTACCGAAAGCAGGTAGCTGGATGGACAAGGTAAAAATCGTATTCGGCTTTATCTTGCTGGCAGCACCTATCTTCCTGCTAGAGCGCATTATCCCTGAATTATGGGCAACCGTGCTTTGGTCTGGCCTTGGCTTCATCGCCTTTGGTTGGCTTTATCATAGCAAGAATGCACTGCCATTCGGCGGCTGGAAGCAGAGTGCGGTCGGCATCATCGCGATACTTGGCTTGTTCGCTTCCGCACAGCCTGCATTGAACTATTGGTTTGCGGAGAAGAGCGTAACAATAGAACAACAGCATATCCAATTTGCACGCATCAACACCGTTGAAGAGTTAGAGATCCAACTCATCGAAGCAAAAAAACTGGGGAAACCTGTGATGCTCGATTTCTATGCCGACTGGTGTGTGGCGTGTAAAGAGTTTGAGAAGTACACATTCCATCAAGCGGACGTTGAAAACAAGCTGACTGACTTTGTACTACTTCAAGCCGATGTCACCAAGAATATGCCCCAAGATATTGAGCTGCTTAAACAATTACAGGTACTCGGCTTACCGACGATTGAGTTCTGGGATGGCGAGGGTAACCATGTTCCAAATGCTCGTGTGACTGGTTTTATGCCTGCCGATGTATTCTTAAAACACATCCAAGACCACCAGCTATAACGGTGATATTCTTCAAAATGTAGCTAAACCAAAAGCTGCACGCCCCCTCAATGACGAGATGGCAGTGCGGCTTTTTTGTGATTATAGGAAACGCTTTCCAAGAACAGAGATAAAAGTCGATATGGTTCAGACTTTTAATGCATAGATATTGTCCACATACTCAATCAGGATGATAATAAATATCAACTAAATTGTTAAAGGTATGAACGTCATGGACTCGACCTATACCATCATCATTGCTGATGACCACCCTCTTTTTCGCAACGCCCTGTTTCAGTCAGTTCATATGGCGATCAGCGGTGCGAACCTGCTTGAGGCTGATTCTCTCGACGCCTTACTGACTCTGCTTAAGAAAGAAGATGAACCCGACCTGCTACTTCTCGACCTAAAAATGCCAGGAGCTAATGGTATGTCTGGCCTCATTCAACTTCGAGCTGAATACCCAGATCTACCGATTGTGGTGATTTCTGCCAGTGAAGATGCCAGCGTGGTGACCCAAGTTAAGAGCCACGGTGCGTTTGGTTTCATTCCTAAGTCGAGTGATATGCGTGAATTGGTGAGCGCACTGAACCAAGTGCTGAATGGCGACCCGTTCTTCCCTGAAGGGCTTATTACCAACCACGCCGCATGTAATGATCTTGCGGAAAAAATTGCCACGCTAACACCTCAGCAATACAAGGTATTAGGTATGCTTTCCGACGGCCTGCTTAACAAGCAAATTGCCTATGAATTGAATGTTTCAGAAGCGACCATCAAGGCACATATGACAGCCATCTTCCGTAAACTGGATGTGAAAAACCGAACTCAAGCAGTTATCTTGCTACAAGAAGTCCATAACTAGGCTTCGCTTATATCCTCTTCTAAAGTCGTCTTAGGCAAACACAGACCCAGCTTGACGACTTTATGATCATCTATCTCTGCGACTACCCAATTAATATCATGCCACTCGAAGCTATCGCCCAATACTGGGTGCGCACCAAGCTCACGCTCAGCCAATTGTTTTAGCGTCATGTCGCGCTCTTCTTCCGAGCTAAGCTCAATGCCATAGCAGTCACTCACTGCGGCAATCGATAACCCAACCTCAAGGAAGAAATCACCAAAGAATCGAGCTGCATCTTCGGCCAAAGGTGCCTCACTGAATAGCTCACTTAGGCTATCTAGGTCTTTATCTTGTCCAAGCACACAGAGAATATCATTTGCCTCTAGCACGGTACTGCCTGATGGGTGAAGCAAGGCATCCTTTCTAAACAGTGCGGTAATTCGCGTTCCTTCCGGCATAGACAAACGCTTCAGTGGTTCGCCCACACACCACTTCTCTTCTTTCAGCTTGTAGACAAACATCTCCCACTCACTGGCAGGGTAGATTTCAATGCCTGTACGAGAAATCGGTGTCGGTGTTGGAGGTAAAGTCACTTGAGCCAATCTTGCGACTTTCATTAAGCTGCCGCCTTGAACAATCAGCGACACCATAACCACGAAGAATGCGATATTAAAGTAAAGCTGAGCATTAGGCAGTCCAGCCATCATCGGGAACACAGCCAAAATGATCGGCACCGCACCACGTAAACCCACCCAAGAAACAAACCAGCGCTCTTTGGTGGTAAAGCTTCTGAACGGCAGCAAGCCCAACCAAACCGACAGTGGGCGAGCAAACAAGATCATACCGAAAGCCAATGCTAACGCAGGAAGAGCAATGTCCATTAAGGTCGATGGCGTGACCAATAGACCCAACACCAAGAACATCACGATTTGGCTTAGCCACGTCATGCCATCAAGGACATTAAGAATCGAGTGTCGAGAGCGCGTCGGACGATTACCAATGAACAAGCCCACTAAGTAAATCGATAAGATACCACTGCCGCCAAGCATGTTAGAGAAAGCAAACAGAGCCACACCGCCACTGAGCACCAGAATCGAATACAGGCCATCAGCCAGCTGTACTCGGTTGATTAGACTCCACAGAACCCAACCGCCACCAAGGCCGATAAGCGTTCCGACACCAAACTGCATCGCAAAGCTTTTCAGTAGGAAGTTCATTCCCATCTCGGCATCTGGGGTGCCAAGTAACGCGATTAAGGTCACCGTCAGGAAGACCGCCATTGGGTCATTGGTACCCGATTCGATCTCTAGGGTTGAGCCAACACGTTCGTTGAGGCTCTGCCCTTTCAACAAAGAGAATACCGCTGCCGCATCAGTTGAACCGACAATTGCGCCGACCAAAATGCCCTGCATCAGTGACAGGTCAAATAGCCAAGCCGCCATTAAACCGGTTAGAGTCGCAGTACAGGCTACGCCTATTGTCGCTAATGAGAGCGATGGCCAGAAGGCGACCTTGAAGCTTGCGACCTTGGTTCGCATACCGCCATCAAGCAAGATCACGGCAAGCGCGAGGTTACTCACCAAATAAGTCAGTGAGTAATCATCAAAATTAATACCACCCGGACCATCTTCACCCGCCAACATACCAACGAACAAAAAGATCAAAAGAATCGGAACGCCCAACCGTGAGGACACTTGTGAGAAAAGCACACTGATGGCGATGAGCACCGCACCAGTTAAAAATAAGTGGTTGATAGTTATTGCGTCCAATTCGTTACCCCAAAGAATAAAACTCAAGATTTAAGCATGTTGATCTTCTGCCGCTAAGCATGGCACGGTCGATGACAGTGCTTTGGTTACTATAACAAACTTATGTTTCCCTTCGTGTCATTCGCAGGACTAAATACCGCTTCTCGGTCATTTAGTTGTTAAATTTTATGACTCGCACTCTAATTCATCCAATTTTGTTAGACCTTTGGCTAATTTAACAACATCGCAATATCACACTTTACTCTCGTTATGTCGTGCCACTCCCATATTTCAACCCTTTAGTGACAAATTCGTCCCGACTAAAGTTGCACTGATCCCTTGACTTATCCTTGCTACATTTTAAATCATAACATTACGTTAACACGGTAATTTTCTACAGAAACGATTTCTACGAAAACGAAATAAAGGAGAAGGCAATGGCGTTCGAATCTACGGAACATGCTCAAGCCTACTGGAAGGAAAACTTGGGAATTATGGGAACACTGCTCGCGGTCTGGTTTGCAGTGTCTTACGGCGCTGGCATCTTATTTGTTGATGCCCTCAACACCGTTCAGTTTGGCGGGTTCAAGCTCGGCTTTTGGTTCGCTCAGCAAGGTTCGATATATACCTTCGTGGCGCTGATATTTATTTACGTTGTTCGCATGAATGCGCTCGACAAAAAATACAACGTACAGGAAGACTAGAGGCTAGAACATGGATATTCAAACTTGGACGTTTATTCTCGTCGGTATCACTTTCGCACTGTATATCGGCATCGCTATCTGGGCTCGAGCAGGGTCGACCAGTGAATTCTACGTAGCGGGCGGTGGTGTACACCCAGTCGCTAATGGTATGGCGACCGCCGCTGACTGGATGTCGGCCGCATCATTCATCTCAATGGCAGGTATCATCTCATTCGTTGGTTACGACGGTGCAGTTTACCTAATGGGTTGGACAGGTGGTTACGTACTACTTGCGCTATGTTTAGCACCTTACCTACGTAAGTTCGGTCAGTTTACGGTTCCTGATTTCATCGGTGAGCGTTACTACTCGAAAACAGCACGTATGGTAGCGGTATTCTGTGCAATCTTCGTATCATTCACGTACGTTGCAGGCCAGATGCGTGGTGTAGGCGTTGTATTCTCTCGCTTCCTAGAAGTCGACATTAACCTAGGTATCATCATTGGTATGGGTATTGTGTTCTTCTACGCAGTACTGGGTGGCATGAAAGGCATCACTTATACGCAGGTAGCTCAATTCTGTGTCCTCATTTTCGCCTTCCTTGTTCCAGCAATCTTTACGTCAATCATGATGACTGGTAACCCACTTCCACAAGTTGGTATGGGCTCTACGCTATCAGGTACGGATGTTTACTTACTTGATAAACTCGATGGACTCACCGAAGAACTCGGATTTACCGCCTATACCGAAGGTAACAAGAGCATGGTGGATGTATTCTTCATCTGTGCGGCTCTAATGGTCGGTACTGCAGGTCTTCCACACGTAATCATTCGTTTCTTCACGGTGCCAAAAGTACGTGATGCTCGTATCTCAGCGGGTTGGGCTCTACTGTTCATCTCATTGCTATACACAACAGCACCAGGCGTTGCAGCATTCGCTCGTGTAAACATGATCGAAACAATCAACGGCCCTGACATGCAAGGTGTCGCAGCAGCCGACGCACCAAGCTGGTACAAAAACTGGGAAAGCACTGGTCTAGTCGGTTGGGAAGATAAAAACGGCGATGGCAAAATGTTCTACTCGGGCGATGAGCGCAACGAGATGAAGATTAACCGTGACATCATCGTATTGGCTTCTCCAGAGCTAGCGAAACTACCAAACTGGGTTGTAGCACTACTGGCAGCCGGTGGCCTAGCAGCCGCACTATCAACTGCCGCGGGTCTACTATTGGTAATCTCGACGTCGATTTCACATGACTTGTTGAAGAAAGGCTTCAGACCAAACATGACCGACAAGCAAGAGCTGTTAGCCGCTCGTTTGGCAGCTATGGTCGCGATTGTCGGTGCAGGTTACTTGGGTATTAACCCACCAGGCTTCGTAGCACAGGTAGTAGCGTTTGCCTTCGGCTTAGCCGCAGCATCCTTCTTCCCAGCGATTATCCTAGGTATCTTCTACAAGAAGATGAACAAGGAAGGTGCAATTGCAGGTATGTTGTCAGGTATTGCCTTCACAGCAAGCTACATCATCTACTTCAAGTTCATTAACCCAGCAGCAAGCACACCTGAAAACTGGTGGTTTGGTATCAGCCCAGAAGGCATCGGTACGCTAGGTATGTGTCTAAACTTCGTAGTATCAATTGCTGTAAACAAAGTAACTGCAGAAGTGCCACAAGATGTACAAGATATGGTTGAGAACATCCGTTACCCGAAAGGTGCTGGTGAAGCTCACGACCACTAAACAAAGATGTTTAGCAAAAAATGAATCAGTACTTACATTGTAGGGATTAGGTACTGAATCTCAGAAAGCCGATACGTTATGTATCGGCTTTTTCTTTTCCTCTGCGATCAAGCATGGTGCTCACTTAACTGACCCTCAGTCGATCTGTACGTGAGTTCACAGCCAACTCTCATCAATAAAAAGGCGTTTCACCTCTAATTAATCCCTCTTTTCCTCCGCACCCGAAGCACGATCGCGGCAGACTCTTATTCGCTGGAAATAACAGCAATTGCGATCAATAAGATCGCAAACGATCCTTACTCGCCATATTTAGGCTTCTCTGTCTCTCGATAATCGATACTTATCAACCAACCAGAACTAACCCGCTCGGTTCAAAACCGCCCTAAGTTTGAGAGGCTTAACGGGCTTAGCAATAAAGCTAAAGCTGTTGGCTTTTATCGCCGCCAACATATCTTCGGTTCTGTCTGCACTGATAATGACACCTTCAAAGGAATCGCCTAGCCGCAATCGGCACTGTTGCAGAACTTCAAGCCCAGTTCGGCCATTGTCCAGACGATAATCAGAAAAAATGACATCCGGATGCCAGTCATCATCCAAACACTTCAAGCTTTCCACTAAGTCAGCCGCCACCTTAACTTCACAGCCCCAGCGACCAATCAGGTTTTCCATACCGACCAAGATCTCCTGCTCATTATCAACACACAATATTTTCAGATGCTCGATGTCGCTGACGGCGGTGGGTACTGATACTGGCGCAATGGGATCGACCTGTTGTGCCCTAGCTAACGTGATAGAGAACACACTGCCTTGTCCCGGCCATGAGCGCATCGAAATTTGGTGACCAAGCACATGGGCAATCCCTTTAGAGATAGCCAGCCCTAGCCCTAAGCCCTGATCGGCGCGAACTTGACTGCCGCGAGTAAACTCTTCGAAGATCTCTTGTTGCTTGTCTTCATCAATCCCAGTGCCGTTATCCCACACATCAATGCGTACCTGACCATTAACCCGCCTCACCCCAAGTACCACTTTACCTTGGGGGTTATAACGAAAGGCATTGGTCAAAAAGTTCTGAATGACACGCCTTAACAACTTAGGGTCTGAGTGAATAAACAATGACGAAGGAATCATCTTAAATTGGATTTTTTGCTGTGCAGCTAATGCACTAAATTCAGCGTTCAAATTGGTGAGCACGTCATGCACCGCAATCGCATGGACATGAGTATCTAGCTTGCCTGACTCCAAGCGAGAGATATCCAGCAAGTCACCAATCAGATCTTCAGCGGCGCCCAACGCACTTTCAATATGAGACGAAAGCTGTTTCACCTCTTGCTCTTTTGCCACCTCAGACAGTGACGAAGCAAACAGGCGAGCCGCATTCAATGGCTGCATCAAATCATGGCTTACCGCCGCTAAAAAACGACTCTTAGACTGCGACTCTTGCTCGGAAATCTGCGTGGCCTTCACCAAACGCTGGTTAAGCTTTTCGAGCTGTTGAGTCCGCTGATGCACCCTTGATTCTAAGCTTTCATTGGCGTCTTTTAATGCCTGCTCTGCCTGTCTGAATACCGTAATATCCGTAAAACTCATCACAAAACCGCCCCCCGGCATCGGGTTACCTTGCACCTCAATAACTCGGCCATCCGAACGAATACGAGAAGAGGTGTGGCGCGTGCCTTGTTCAAGGTGATAAACACGGCGTCGAACGTGATCTTCGGGGTCACCCGGACCACACAAACCTTGCTGAGCATTGTGACGAATCACATCTGAAATGGGGCGGCCAACTTGAATCAGACCATTCGGGAATTCAAACAACTCTAAGTAGCGCTGATTCCACGCCACCAGCCTCATCTGTTTATCAATCACCGCAATGCCTTGACCAATATGCTCAATCGCACCTTGCAATAACCCTCGGCTGAAATCGTACAGCTCAGAGGCCTCATCAACGATGGTAGCGACCTCCTCAAGCTGCATGTTTCTGCCCTGCAAGGCAGAAGTGAGTACTAACTTAGCTGAGGACGCCCCGAACACACCGGCGAGCACGCGCTCGGCATGTCGAATCAGACTGGCGGGGGCTTGCTGATTGGGCAGTAGCGGCTGCCCATGCTGTTGCCAATAGCTGTACAAGGCACTTTTCGCTCGCGTTCGACCGACAAAACGCGAGGCGAGCATCTCTAGTTCAGAGACTGTCACTCGGCTCTGGTAAAGACTAATATTTTCATTTTCAGGCAATGGCGTGCCCACAAACGCCGCTGATTGTAAGCGCTCACTTAGGCTTGGTCTTGTCGACATTGAAACCACGGCATAGCACAAGGTATTAAGCACAATACTCAGCACAATGCCCCAGTTCGAACTACTGATATTCCAACTACTGAGCAACTCTGGCGGCGTGATAATCCACAACAAAAGGTTACTCTCGCTATCGCCTGCCAACATGCTGGTTTGACTCATCAGAGTAATCAGCCAAATCACCGAGCCGACCATTAAGCCGACATAGACACCCTTGCGATTACCCGGCCGCCAGTACAAACCGCCAATCAGTGCAGGAGCAAATTGAGCGATCGCCGCAAACGAAAGAAAGCCGATCGCGGACAGTGAATGAATGCTATCGAGCGCCTGAAAAAACAGCCAAGCCCCCAGTAACAGCAATAAGATTAACCCACGGCGAATCACCAATAACAGACCCGAGAAATGTTTGTGGGTTCTTTGGGTCAAACGCATGCGACGCAGCAGCAACGGCATAACAAGATCATTTGAGACCATGATCGCCAGTGCAATGGTTGAGACAATCACCATGCCACTCGCCGCCGAAGTACCACCAACAAACGCCAATAACGCAATATGATCCGCCCCTTCCGCCATCGGCACGCTGATCACATAGGTATCGGCAGACACGCCGCTCAATAGCCCTTGCCCTGCCCATGCGATTGGCAGCACAAATAATCCCATCAGCACCAAATACACAGGAAATAGCCAACGCGCGGTATGCAAATCTTGAGGGTGCTCGTTCTCGACCACCATGGTATGAAACTGACGCGGCAAACAGACAATCGCCAACATGGTCAAAATGGTATGGATAACTAAGGTAGGAATGTTCGGCGCTTGATAGGTGGTCACCGCAACTTCAAGCAGGTCGATTTTATCGCTGCTCATCGCCAGATAAAGGATAAACAGACCGACAATTAAGAACGCCACTAGCTTAACGATGGATTCAAATGCCACCGCCATCATCATGCCACGGTGATGCTCGGTATTATCGATATGTCGCGTACCAAACAGCATCGTAAAAACCGCCAGAGCACCAACCACAAACCAAGAAACATGATACTGCTGATAACCGAGATCTTGAGCAAGGCTCGGAGCCACAATATCCAACCCCATGGTGATACCACGCAGCTGCAGGGCGATATAGGGAAGAATACCGACCACGGCGATAAGGGTCACCGCCACCGCCAAGCCTTGAGATTTGCCATAACGCGCCGCGATAAAGTCGGCAATCGAGGTAATGTGCTCACGCTTGGCTATCAGGATCAGCCGCGCTAAGATCCGCCAGCCGAGGGTAAATACTAAGATAGGCGCGAGATAAATCGGCAAAAACGACCAAGGGTTGCTGCTCGCCTGTCCGACCGTGCCATAGAAGGTCCAAGAGGTGCAATACACCGCAATCGAAAGGCTATAAATCCACGGACGCCAACGTGATAGCCAGCGAACTTGTCGATCCCCATACCAAGCGATCAAAAATAACACGCCCAAATAGGCTAAAGAAACGGGAATGACTATCCATCCTTGCATTGAGAACCCTTTTTTTATCCAAAAAAAAACCTATCCATAAGGGAGAGGTTTCATTTAACTAAGGATGAGTATCTAACTCAATCGCAGTGCTTAAATTCTGTGCTTTAGGCTCTAATTCAAGTTGTTAAGCCCGATGCTGATCATAAGTTCTACACGTTAGGTAGCTTAAGTACTGGGTGTGAAGCAACTTAAGCTCTGCACGTTAGCTAGCGAATGGAAATTTAACTTGCCTCAGGCGCAGCACTTCGCTCATCGAGTTTAATGAACAACGCCAGAGCCCCCATCGCGGCCATACCCCAGAAAATATGGGCTCCCCATAATTCATAACCCCAACCACTTAGCATCGTCATTAAGGCAATAAACGCCCCCAATGGGATCGCGTTGTACAGAGCCTGCAGCGCAACCATCTTATTCTGCGGTTGTGCTTGGATGTATTGAATGGCGGCGATGTGCGCCATGGCGAAAGTCACACCGTGCAGCAACTGCACCATCACCAAGGCGGAAATAGCCGTCGTTGAAGCGGTGATCCCCCAGCGAGCCATCACACCAATTGCCGCAACCACAAACAAGGTGCGCAGCGTTAAACCCGCAAATAAACGCTTACTTAAGGCAAACACGGCCACCTCAGCAACAACCCCTAAGCTCCACAAATAGCCAATGACCGCTTCTGAGTGGCCAGCCTGTTTCCAGTAAATCGCACTAAAACTGTAGTAAGCGGCATGGCTACCTTGGAGTAAGGCCATCAAAGCCAAGAATTTAACCACTGACGACTCACGCAATAGCTCACCTATTTTAGGGCGAACCGTAGGTTGCTCAGATTGTGTCACTGGCATCACGTTAGGGTTTCGCATCGCCAGCATCAATGACAATAACACCCCACCAAGCGCGGTATACAGGATCATATCTGTGCCGAAGTGGGCCACTAAATAACCGACCACCGTTGAACCTGCAATAAAGGCAATCGATCCCCACAAACGGGTACGGCCATAATCGAGCATATTGAGTCGGCTATAATGGTTCGCCATCGAATCCGAAAGCGGAATGATCGGCCCACAGCAAAGGTTGAATAATACCGTTGCCAGCAACATCAATAAAAAACTGCCGCCAGTAAAGAAATGGAAGCCAACAAACAACAACGCAGCAAAGCTAAGACAACGCAAAGCAGGCATCAAATGCTCGGCTTTATGAATGCACGGCGTGATCACCAAATTGGCTACACAACGTGTTGCCAAGCCAGCACCGATCAATACACCAATGTCACCAGCCGCAACACCTTGGTCTTCAAACCATAGCGCCCAAAATGGCAAATACACGCCATAAGCAAAAAAGAAACCAAGAAAATACTGGGAGACCCAGCCATAAGGGGAAGGGCTAAACATAAGTGACCTATCAAATATACGGAAAAAGCAGCGGCAATTATGCCTATCTCACCTCAGATCAAAAAGGGAATTATTCCTGGGTCAGCATGCCTATATTGAACTCTCTCGATAGCACACTTCAGCAAGAGATCCGACGGTCACCAATAACCACACTCGCATTTAGACTAAAGTCGTCTGGAGCTTCGCGGGTAATTTGCCAAACTGATTAAAGATTCCCATTTATTCTAATGCTTATGCCTGACAAATTTAATATGCAGCATCCGCCCTTCGACAGCTTGTCCGATACGGAACAGCTCAAGCTTCGATCTTCATTAGACGTCGTCTATTACCGAGCCAAAGAAGTGATACTGGAAGCGGACCGACCAAATCGACACCTGCATATTCTGATCAAAGGGGCCGTGGAAGAACGCGCCAATCGTGGTGGTGAGATATACGCACACTATGCCAATGACGATATGTTTGATGTTCGCAGCCAATTTGAACCTCATACCAAACACCAATATATCGCGCTCGAAGACACCTTAAGCTATCTGCTGCCCACCGAAATTTTCCTAGAGCTTTACCACGAGAATGGGCAATTTGCTGCCTACTTTGACAGCAGTCTTTCGACACGAAAAGCCCTAATTGAAGCCGCCCAGCAACAGCAAAATCTGGCGGAGTTCATACTCACTAAAGTGGATGACTCTATCTATCACCCACCACTGATACTTGAGCCCAACCAGCCAATAAACCAAGTCACTCAAACCCTTAAAGAGCGGGGCTTAGACTCGGCCTTGGTTCATTTGGAACATGATGATCCAAAAGCTTTTAGATCATCATGTTTCTTGCCGTATGGGATCGTCACTCGCACCAATTTATTGCACGCGGTGATGCTCGAAAATTTCCCGCTAGATGCCCCCGTCGGTGATATCGCAACGTTTCCAGTGATGTATGTTAATCACGGTGACTTCTTATTTAATGCCATGATCACCATGACCAGAAACAAGGTGAAAAGGTTGATGGTGTGTGATGGATCAAATGCCATTGGCATGCTGGATATGACCCAGATTCTCAGTGCATTCTCCACGCACTCTCACGTCCTCACTCTGCGTATTGCTCGAGCCACCTGCATTGAAGAACTGGCAATGGCATCCAACAAACAGAAGCAACTGGTCGAGAGCCTGATCAGCAATGGGATTCGCACGCGCTTTATCATGGAGCTGATTTCTGCCGTCAATGAGCAGATCATAGAGAAGGCCTTTGAGCTCGTGATGCCACCAGCACTGCATAACCACTGCTGCCTGATCGTGTTAGGCTCGGAAGGACGCGGAGAACAAATCCTCAAAACCGATCAAGATAATGCGTTGATCATCGAAGATGGCTTAGAGTGGCTTCAATGCCAAAGCGTCATGAACACCCTGACTCATACCTTGCAGCAATTAGGCTATCCGTTATGCCCGGGCAACGTGATGGTCAACAACCCTCAATGGGTTCATTCCGAGCAAGAGTGGAAACAAACCCTCAGTCATTGGGTCAAAAAAGCCACGCCAGACACGGTGATGGATATTGCGATTATGGCGGATGCACACGCCGTGGCGGGTAATCGAGAATTACTAAAACCAATCAAACAACACCTTAGTGATTTAATGCTCGGTCAGGAATTGATCCTTACCGAGTTCTGTCGCCCAGCGCTGAATTTTTCAGTGCCTCTCACTCTATTTGGCAACGTCAAGCAATCCAAGTCAGGGCTCGATATCAAACAGGGCGGCATTTTCCCTATCGTGCATGGCATCCGAGCGCTGAGCCTTGAGCATGGCGTCACAGTGAATAACACCTTTGAGCGCATCGAACAACTGGTCAGCATCAAGGTACTTGAACAGAGCACGGCTGATAATCTCAATGAAGCACTCAAACAGTTCTTTAAGTGGCGCTTGATTCAAAGGCTGTCACAGCAACACAATAGCAATAAGATCAACGTCCAATTGATGGAGCGTGCCGATAGGGATCTGCTTCGCCATAGCCTACATGTGGTGAAAAAATTCAAGCAATGGCTCGGCTATCACTATCAGATAAGAGATTAAGGCAATGAATAGATTGGTTCGCTATTACTGGTATCGTAAGCTCAAAAGCTCGCCGTACCAGCCCCTGTTCGCAGCGCCGCTTGATCATGAATACGTTTCGCTCGATTGCGAAACCACCAGCCTCGACCCTCATCAGGCCGAATTGGTCACCATTGCTGCGACTAAGATCATCGGTAACCGAATCATGACCAGCCAGCCTTTTGAAGTTCGGCTCCAAGCGCCTCAATCGCTCGATTGCAATTCAATCAAAATCCACCGCATTCGCCACCAAGATCTCCAGCATAGCATCGAAGAAAAACAAGCCTTAATAGAGCTGTTGAGTTTTATTGGCAATCGCCCTTTAGTCGGCTATCACATCCGTTACGATAAAAAAATTCTCGACCGTGCTTGCTTGAAACAACTCGGTTTTCCACTGCCTAACCAGCTGATCGAAGTGAGCCAACTCTATCAAGACAAACTAGAAAGGCAGCTGCCCAATGCCTATTTCGACCTCAGTATGGACGCTATCTGTCGCCAGCTTGATCTACCGATCCCGGTCAATAAACACGATGCATTACAAGACGCTATCTCTGCGGCGCTGATCTTCATTCGCTTAAAACACGGAGAAACACCTCGCTTCAACTCTTCTTATTCTTAATTCAACCATTGCCTTCCAACATAGAGAGCAATATCGCAAAAAATCAACTTAACCCGCTATTTTGTAAGTAAAAAGCATCGTCTCATCCTAAAGTCTAATTGTAGAAATAATCGTCCTAGCCGAGAGTGATAACACAAAGACAGTCCAGCAATAGACTTAGAAACGAACCTAAAGGAAGTTGCCCGTTCATTAGGAATGTAGGCACAAGGAGAGATGCAATGAGTGAAGCCCACGTTTATCCGGTAAAAGAAAATATCAAATCAACCACCCATGCGGATAATGACACTTACCTAGCCATGTACCAGCAATCGGTTTCTAACCCTGAAGGTTTTTGGGGTGAACACGGAAAAATCGTGGATTGGATCAAGCCTTTTACCCAGGTAAAAAACACCTCTTTTGACCCTGGCCATATCGACATCCGCTGGTTTGAAGATGGCACGCTTAACGTATCGGCTAACTGTATCGACCGTCACCTTGCAGAACGCGGTGATGAAGTCGCAATCATCTGGGAGGGCGATGACCCAGCGGATGATAAAACCCTAACTTTTAATGAACTACACAAAGAAGTGTGCCTGTTTTCAAATGCTCTGAAAGAGCAAGGCGTACGCAAAGGTGATGTGGTTTGTTTATACATGCCAATGGTGCCAGAAGCAGCAGTAGCAATGCTGGCGTGTACCCGTATTGGCGCAGTTCACACCGTAGTATTCGGTGGTTTCTCACCAGAAGCTCTTTCTGGCCGTATTATCGATTCAAATTCTAAAGTTGTTATCACTGCCGATGAAGGCGTGCGTGGCGGCCGTGCTGTTCCATTAAAGAAAAACGTTGATGAAGCCCTAACTAACCCTGAAGTGAAGAACATCGAGAAAGTTGTGGTATTCAAGCGTACCGGCGGTGATGTTGCTTGGCATGAACACCGTGATGTGTGGTGGCACGATGCTATTGCAAACGTATCGGCAGATTGCCCACCAGAAGAGATGAACGCCGAAGATCCACTATTCATCCTTTATACCTCAGGCTCAACGGGCAAACCTAAAGGTGTTATGCACACCACAGGTGGTTACCTTGTTTATGCAGCGATGACATTCAAATATGTATTCGACTACCAAGAGGGCGAAACCTTCTGGTGTACAGCTGATGTGGGTTGGATTACGGGTCACACATACCTCGTATACGGACCACTAACTAATGGTGCAAAAACCATTCTGTTTGAAGGCGTGCCAAATTACCCGAACACAAGCCGCATGAGTGAAGTGGTCGATAAGCACCAAGTGAATATTCTTTATACTGCACCAACGGCTATTCGTGCATTGATGGCGAAAGGCAATGAAGCCGTTGAAGGTACATCTCGTGACAGCTTAAGAATTATGGGCTCAGTGGGTGAACCTATCAACCCAGAAGCGTGGGAGTGGTACTACAAAACGATTGGTAATGAGCAATCGCCAATTGTTGATACATGGTGGCAAACAGAAACAGGCGGCATCTTAATTGCGCCTCTACCAGGCGCAACCGATCTAAAACCGGGCTCAGCGACTCGTCCATTCTTCGGTGTGCAGCCGGCACTGGTTGATAATATGGGTAACATCATTGAGGGGGCAACCGACGGCAACCTAGTGATCCTTGACTCTTGGCCTGGCCAAATGCGTACCGTTCATGGCGATCATGACCGTTTTGAACAAACTTACTTCTCGACCTTTAAAGGCATGTACTTCACCAGTGACGGCGCTCGTCGTGATGAAGATGGTTACTACTGGATCACCGGTCGTGTGGATGACGTACTTAATGTATCGGGACACCGTATGGGAACAGCAGAGATTGAATCAGCGCTGGTGGCGTTCGATAAAATTGCCGAGGCTGCGATTGTCGGTATCCCTCATGATATTAAAGGCCAAGCCATTTACGCTTACATCACACTCAATGATGGTGAATTCCCAACCGCAGAGCTGCATAAACAAGTAAAAGACTGGGTGCGCAAAGAGATCGGCCCGATTGCCACACCAGACGTATTGCACTGGACAGATTCACTACCAAAAACACGCTCAGGTAAAATTATGCGTCGTATCTTGCGTAAGATTGCTACCGGTGACACGGGTAACCTCGGTGATACCTCTACACTCGCTGACCCAAGTGTGGTCGATAAGCTGATTGCCGAAAAAGCAGAACTGGCATAAGTCGCGAGTCACACCGACTATTCAATGTTTAAAACAGCGTTTTCCTAAGCCGTCACCTATGTGGCGGTTTTTTTTATAGCTGATCTTGATCTCAAATATCCTCGACAAAATTAAGGCTATGACGATTTTTTGTTAAGTTGATAACAATTCCATTCTATATAAATAGGAGATTAGACCAGTAAATTGCTGCGATTTGTGCTGAATTAGCTATAATCTGGTTCTAATTTTTAAATTTGGTTTTTTCTTACTAGAATTTCACCCCAAATTTTCAATAAAATGGCAACATTCACACTCGTCAACACGATAAAGGAAGATAGCCCCACAATGTCTACAAAGTTTCGCATTCTAGTTCTAAATGGCCCAAATCTGAACTTGCTAGGCCTTAGAGAGCCGGCACACTATGGGTCTCAAACACTTGAGCAGATTATTCGCTCCTTGACCGAGCAAGCGAAAACCCACAATGTTGAGCTCTCTCATTTACAGTCAAATCGTGAGTATGAACTGGTTGAAGCTATCCATAGTGCGTATCAAACTGTTGATTTTATTATTATCAACCCAGCAGCCTTTACACATACCAGTGTGGCACTGCGTGATGCACTACTTGGCGTTGCCATCCCATTTATTGAGGTTCACCTATCGAATGTTCACGCACGTGAACCATTTCGCCACCACTCTTACCTGTCTGATAAAGCAGAAGGTGTGATTTGTGGCTTAGGTGCCCAAGGTTATCAATTTGCTTTGACCGCTGCACTGAGCAAGCTCAACTCAAAGTAAACACAAACAACGAACTATTACTAACCAACTCAGTCATAGAGTAGGTTCAATTAACAGATAAAGAGAAAGAGAAAGAAACTATGGATATTCGCAAAATCAAAAAGCTAATCGAATTGGTTGAAGAGTCTGGTATTTCTGAGCTAGAAATCTCTGAAGGTGAAGAGTCAGTACGAATCAGTCGTAACAGCACTGCACCTGTCGCACCTGTTCAATACGCAGCAGCGCCTGCACCTATCGCGGCTCCAGCGCCTGCTGCGGCGGCAGTAGCAGAAGCAGAAGCGGCGGCGCCTGCTGCGCCTGCGGGTCACCAAGTTCTTTCTCCAATGGTTGGTACTTTCTACGGCGCTCCAAGCCCAGACGCAAAACCGTTCGTTAAGGTCGGTCAATCGGTTACTGCTGGCGAAACACTGTGTATCGTTGAAGCAATGAAAATGATGAACCAAATCGAAGCTGACAAATCTGGTGTGGTAACCGCTATCCTAGTTGAAGATGGTCAACCAGTAGAATTCGACCAAGCTCTAGTAATTATCGAATAGTAGAGAGTCTTCATTATGTTAGATAAATTAGTAATCGCGAACCGTGGTGAAATTGCACTGCGTATTCTGCGTGCATGTAAAGAACTTGGTATTAAAACGGTGGCCGTTCACTCAACGGCTGACCGTGACCTTAAGCACGTACTGCTAGCAGACGAAACCATCTGTATCGGCCCTGCGCGCGGTATCGATAGCTACCTGAACATTCCTCGTATCATCAGTGCAGCTGAAGTGACAGGCGCGGTGGCTATCCACCCAGGCTACGGCTTCCTATCTGAAAATGCGGATTTCGCTGAGCAAGTAGAGCGTAGTGGCTTTATCTTCGTTGGCCCGAAAGCAGAAACTATTCGCATGATGGGTGACAAAGTGTCCGCCATCACATCAATGAAGAAAGCTGGCGTACCTTGTGTACCGGGTTCTGATGGCCCTCTTGATGACGACGATGCGAAAAACAAAGCGCACGCTAAGCGCATTGGCTTCCCAGTGATCATCAAGGCATCTGGCGGCGGCGGCGGTCGTGGTATGCGTGTGGTTCGTTCTGAAGCAGAGCTCACCGAAGCTATCGCGATGACTCGTGCTGAAGCAAAAGCCTGTTTCAACAACGACATGGTTTACATGGAAAAATTCCTAGAAAATCCACGTCACATTGAAGTTCAAGTGCTGGCTGATGGCCAAGGTAATGCTATCCACCTAGGTGAGCGTGACTGTTCTATGCAGCGTCGTCACCAGAAGGTAGTGGAAGAAGCACCAGCACCGGGTATCACAGAAGAGATGCGTAAGTACATCGGCGAACGCTGTACTCGTGCCTGTCTTGAAATTGGTTACCGTGGTGCAGGTACTTTTGAATTTCTATACGAGAACGGTGAGTTCTACTTCATCGAGATGAACACGCGTATCCAGGTTGAACACACGATTACTGAAATGGTAACGGGCATCGACCTAGTGAAAGAGCAACTGCGTATTGCTGCAGGTCAGCCACTGTCATTCACACAAGATGACATTAAGCTGCGCGGTCACTCTATCGAGTGCCGTATCAACGCGGAAGATCCGGTTCGTTTCCTACCTTCACCAGGTAAGATTCAACGCTTCCACGCTCCAGGCGGCATGGGTGTACGTTGGGAATCTCACATCTACACAGGCTACACCGTACCACCACACTACGATTCAATGATTGGTAAGCTGATCACTTACGGTGAGAACCGTGATGTGGCTATCGCTCGCATGAAAAACGCATTGGGTGAGATGATTGTTGAAGGTATTAACGTTAACACTGACCTTCAGCTGGCTATTATGAACGACGAAAACTTCCAACACGGTGGTGCAAACATCCACTACCTTGAGAAGAAGCTCGGTCTACAGTAGAAGTTCGCCTTAGATAATAGGTTCTTATAAAGTCCCTAAAAATGCTCACTTCGGTGGGCATTTTTGTTTTTAAATCGTCGAAAAACTCAATCTATAATCCCCATGATATTCGGTGGGGTTTGGGTGAACTTGCTCATATTTTCTGCTAGAATCGCCATCCAATTTTTCTCATATAGAAGATGCAGCCATGCCTTGGATTCAAATCAAGCTTAATGCTACCAATGAAAATGCCGAACAAATCGGCGACATGTTAATGGAAGAGACTGGTGCTCTTTCTGTCACTTTCCTGGATGCACAAGATACCCCTGTATTTGAGCCTCTGCCGGGTGAAACTCGCCTTTGGGGTGATACTGACATTCTCGCGCTTTACGACGCTGAGACTGATACTGGTGTCGTTCTAGCGCAGATTAAAGCAAGCAACATGTTCCCTGCAGACTTTGCTCATAAAGTAGAGCAAATTGAAGACAAGGATTGGGAACGTGAATGGATGGACAACTTCCACCCAATGAAGTTTGGTGAGCGTTTGTGGATCTGCCCTAGCTGGCGCGATATCCCTGAACCAGATGCTGTCAACGTCATGCTGGATCCAGGTCTTGCATTCGGTACAGGCACTCACCCAACAACGGCATTGTGTCTTGAGTGGCTTGAAGGCCTAGACCTGACAGGTAAAACCGTGATCGACTTCGGTTGTGGTTCAGGCATTCTGGCGATCGCAGCGATCAAACTTGGCGCAGCAAAAGTTATCGGGATCGATATTGATCCTCAAGCCCTGCTTGCATCAAAAGACAACGCACAACGCAATGGCGTTGCTGAGCAACTAGAGGTGTTCTTGCCACAAGATCAACCTGAAGGTTTGCTAGCAGACGTTGTTGTTGCCAACATTCTTGCGGGTCCATTACGCGACCTTTCAGGCATCATCAAAGGCCTAGTTAAGCCAAATGGTGTGCTTGCAATGTCGGGCGTTTTAGATACACAAGCAGAAGACGTGGCGAATTATTACCGTGATGAACTTCACATTGATCCGATTATCGAGCAACAAGAGTGGTGTCGAATCTCTGGTCGCAAGCAAGGCTAGATAAGACTTTTATCGCTAATTGATTGAATTTAATGCAAATTACAAAAACAATTTGTAAATGCTCAAATATTAGTCTTTTCACGCAGCAAAAAAATGCGTAAAATGCGCGCCCTTGCTGGTACAGAACTGTGATGACGTTTTGAAAATCGGAAATTATCAACTTAAGAACAATCTAATCGTCGCTCCTATGGCTGGCGTAACGGATAGACCATTCCGTGAGTTGTGTCTTCGCTACGGTGCGGGGATGGCAGTCAGTGAAATGATGTCCTCCAATCCTAAGGTTTGGAAAACGTCGAAGTCTCAGCAGCGTATGGTACATGAAGGCGAATCGGGCATTCGTTCTGTACAAATCGCTGGTGCAGATCCACAGCTTATGGCCGAAGCTGCGCAATTTAATGTCGATAACGGTGCGCAAATCATCGATATCAACATGGGCTGCCCAGCCAAAAAAGTGAATAAGAAGCTTGCGGGCTCTGCCCTACTGCAGCATCCAGAACTCATCGAAGAGATCTTGAAAGCCGTAGTAAACGCTGTCGACGTTCCAGTAACGTTAAAGACTCGTACAGGCTGGGATACAGAGAACAGGAACTGTGTCCACATCGCTAAAATAGCCGAAGACTGCGGCATACAGGCACTTGCCCTTCACGGGAGAACTCGCGCTTGTATGTACAAAGGTGAGGCAGAATACAAACACATTAAAGCTGCGAAACAAGCTGTCTCTATTCCGGTTATTGCTAACGGTGATATCGATAGCCCGGAAAAAGCGAAGTTTGTGCTGGAATACACCGGCGCTGACGCTTTGATGATTGGTCGTCCTGCCCAAGGTCGCCCGTGGATTTTTAACGAAATCCTACACTATTTGGAAAACGGTACCACGATGGCCCCACTCCCGGTTGCGGAAGTGAAGGACATCATGCTTGGTCATGTTAATGCTCTGCATCAATTCTATGGGGAGTTTTTAGGCCCTCGCATCGCTCGTAAGCATGTGGGTTGGTATCTAAAAGAGCATGAACAAGCGAGTGAGTTTCGCCGTACCTTCAACGCACTCGAAGCAGGTGATCTGCAACTTGAGGCGCTAGAAGGTTATTTTGATAACGTTGCACCATAATTACGAGAAGAGCTAGACCGAATATGTTCGAACAAAATCTGACTTCAGAAGCATTGACAGTGACTACAGTAACATCACAAGACCAAATCACGCAGAAACCACTACGTGATTCAGTGAAAGCATCATTGAAAAACTACCTTGCTCAATTAAACGGTCAAGAAGTCAGCGAGTTATACGAATTAGTATTAGCTGAAGTTGAACAGCCACTACTAGACACCATCATGCAGTACACTCGCGGTAACCAAACTCGCGCAGCAACTATGATGGGTATCAACCGCGGTACTCTTCGCAAGAAACTTAAAAAATACGGCATGAATTAATAAAAAATTCATAAGTTATTGTTTTTAAAGGCCATTCATTTCACTGAGTGGCTTTTTTATTTTATAGCTACCACACAAACTACCAATTCCGTTTTTTTACACTAAAAACTGCGCATTAATTTTTATCATGCGACCTCCCAAACTCATCAAAAAAAATCCCCCGCGTTTTTTTCAAAAAATAAGGTGGAAAAGGTGACTAATGTGACCAACCCTTATGTAGCAAGGGTTTCAAAAACACGCTCTTATGACGCCCGTCATATTAGAAACGTGACCAAAACATGACAGGCACAAAAAAAGCGCCGTTCCTAGCGCCTCTCTCAACTCAATAATTTGTATTTTAGCTCTTTTCTTTAGGGGGGACGGACTTCACCGATTTAGGGAAAAAGTTGGCTAAGTGGTCGTTCATTTTCTTATAGGCCGGATTGGTCATATCTTTTCCAGTGCTCGATTTTGGCGGGTATGAATTACTCATGATGTATTTTCCTTGTTTGGGTTTTCTGTGCTTGGGTCGGTTACTTTAGTCTACGTAAAACTCCAGTTAACCCGCCCGTGCTAATAGATGGGTCACGATAATTCATGATTAAGTTGAACTCTTCCCTCCCTGCGCGCTCGTATACGGCTTTTAAGTACTCATCGACACAATCCCGTAACTTTTTACCTTTAAGTTCCTTAGAATCGAAATTGGGATGCCTTGCGTCCATAATCTGAATAATTGCATCGTCAGCGGCCTTTGACATATTAAGCAGCTCTAGTAACTTGTCCTTTTTGCTCACTTCAAACCCTCCACTTCCTCGATTAGCTTCTGTAATTCCATTTCGTGATTCTTGTTTGCCTCCCTTAGCGAACTCTCTAATTCTGCAATTCGACCTTGGTAGCTACCGTGAACGTGATCAGTCAGCAAGTCGCGAGCGTTAATCTCAATCAGCTTTTCGATTCCTGCAATTAATGCAGCCTTTGCGCGACTTGAGTCTTTTTCCTGCATATGAGAAGGCGCGTCCAAATCCACATTGTGAGCAACAGCAAAGCCCAGTTTAGCAGCTAGTTCTGAGATTGCTTTTGCTCGCGCTTGTTCGATAGTTAATAGCTTCAAAATGGTAATCCTGTGTTTTTTTGCCAGTAGATCTAACCAATGCTTTTAGTTAGTTGGCAATAATTAATTTAAAAATCAATATTCTGTGTTTGTGTAGAGATATTTGCCGTTTTTGCTCATTTCATTATCTGAAAATCAATATTCTTGTTATTAGAATGGGAATTAAGGCTCTAAAAATCAGCCTTTTTACATTCCTAACCTCATAGGGTTGATATTCCCATTTCGCTATTTTTAAAAGATTTTTCTCCACCCATGATCGTAAAGCGGGTCAAATCCAACATCACTCATAATCAATTTACCCGCTCTCAATTATTGGTACTCATAAGCCCTTTCAAATGCGCTTTTCATTTCTTCTAGCAATGGCACTTTGTAACAGGTTGTACGCTTACCGTTGATTGTAGGCCTTCCTCCATCGATCAAGTTCACTGTCCCAATCAGGTACCGCCCTAGCTTTTTCTCGTTTATTATTCGATGGCCTGAAACACTCAATTTCTGACAATACCCTGTATAAGATTCAAAAAAGCTGCCTTTGGGAACGATTGCCCCATCCTCAAGATCGTATGACTGGTTCCCGTCAATTATTTCGCCATTTTCTAGGATTCCAGACAGCCATTCCTCATGTGGTTCTAGCGACTCCATAACTTGTTGCTGTGTCGCCTCTGTCCTTGGAGCTTTTCTTAAATCGAAGCTCGATAAATCGTAATCTTGTAGGAAGTTCAACAACTGCCCCATGGTTTGCTCATCTTCAATGTCAGCATTAAGCGGCTTGAAATAATCGCGGTTATTGGCCTTTTCGTCCGAAACCTCCAACACAAAAAAGCGTCTTTCATTAGCAGTTTGAGGCACTACCCAATCATTGTTAGTAATCATTAAAAAGCGGTGAAAGCTGTCGACCTCAATAGCGTCCTTTCCTTTTGCCTCAATAGATATCGTGCTCTCAGTGATTAATGTTCTTATCTTGCCGGCATCCTTAGGTGATCCACTCCAAAATGCCTCCTCAATCGTCACTAACAGCTTGTTAGCTAAATGGCTATTAAATGCCCCCAGTAAATGCTTAGAATCCTGCACTGTGATTGCGTGCTGCCCCAGTAATCGACTTAACAGCCTAGATACGGTGCTTTTACCTGTTCCCCTTGCGTCTGATTTTAGAGCGACACAAATACCACTTTTTTCCTCAGGCTTTTGGATCAGGTGAGCCATCCACGCCAATAAAAACTTAAAATGATCGTCATTCCCGCAGCATATAACGTGCTTTAAATGCCACATAATCCGGTCTAGGAGATCGTCACCATCGGCGGGTTTAACCGCAAAACCTTGCCACATATTTAAAAAACGATTGCTAGCGCGTCCGGACGGGTCGAACACTACACCGTGATAAGTATTTCGTGACAAATCCCTCATCCAGACAGACCAACAATTACCTTTCTTTGTCTGTTCGCCTTGCTGATATGAAAAATTCATATTTCCATAAAATTGCTTTTTGTCCTCTGGTCTTGAGAAAGTGTAATTAACCTCCCCTTTATGATCGGTGGCTCTTTCACAAATAAGCGTTTTACTTCCATGCAAAACAACAGAATGCGTAGAATTGAAAATAGAAATAATTTCAGGAGTAATTTCACTTAAAACCGTTGCCCCTGTAGATTCCCTACAAAGGATAAGCAGTGCGTCATAAGCTACAGGATGAGCGCTTTCGCTAATTTCGTGTAAGTACGTAGGTGCAGCGGTGTCCGTTCTTAGCCCTTTTAGTGCTCGCCTGATTAAAACTGTATCCGGCTCTATACCGTGAAAGTCTTCGACCCTGTCAGCTATGCGCTCCGCATCCTCCGTAGCCATGCCGCTTTGGATGAGTTTAATTTGAATTTCCTTTGCTACATCCTGCCCTGTTGGGCGAGCGTGTGGGTACTCAAATAAGTCTACATAGGTTGATATCACTAGCTTATAGTGCTCATCCTGTATTAAGTCTAAGTCGATTTGTTTAGCGTCACCAAATGCAATATTCACGTCTAGGCAAATGCCATCATGTATAGCCTTTTCAAACTTTCGCTGCTCGCAACTTATGGAAGTCCGTGCGTTTTTAGCCATAATTTTCTATACTCTTAGCGTTGGCTAATGGTTCGAATCTTGCTGGAATCTACCGTTAGCCAATGATTTTTTAAGGACGCTCAACATTTATTTGTTGGGCGTTTTTTCTTTCTGCCGCTTTATTGACTTCGTTCATTCAATAAATTCAAAGTTTTTGGTATTTAACATGGTAGTTACTTCCTTTTTAAATCCAAAAAATCAATAACTTCAATTAATAATCAATAACTTAAAAATAAAGATTAATTCATTAGTGATTATCTAACCTAAGATTCACTACTTTCTTTAATCCAGTTTTCAACATCCAATTGCTTCCAACCAATTGTACGGCCAAGGTGCTTAACAGGTTGTGGAAACGTGCCATTCTGTACCCATCGCCAAATGCTTTTGTAACTTCGATTTAGCATTGGACAAAGGTCTGCATATGTAAGTAGTTTTTCTGTATTCATTACTCTTGCCTTTTGTTGGTACGCCCTGAGATATGAAATAAATAATATTTGAGTTTTCACTCAAGCAATAAACAGGAAAACTAATTTTTAATTCTGTTTATCGGCCACTCGCTGTCCTCACATAGCTTTATGCTGCCAAACTGATAGGGAGCTCCGCCGTTCTCTAACAACACAAGCATTAATTCCACGAGGTCCGCGTTAGTCCTTTCTGTTGGAGTACCGGGCGCGAATCTTCGTAAAAAATTACTCATAAATTCTGAGTCTTCTCCGCCGGATCGGGACAAGCCAAACTCACCAGACAAATGTGAAACAAGCCATTCATCTAATGCCGTTGTGTGTTGCTTTCCGTATTTATCTAGTAGGTGAGTTTTCCGCTCTCCCCGATAGAGGCTATATAGACATTTATAAGCAGGCTCTAATTTTTTAATATAATCACGCCTGGTGTAGTTCAAAGGAATTGGCTTGAAAGGATTTACCCCTCGCATTAGCTTGGATAGTGCGTCCTTAGCTCCACGTTCATCCCCTTCTAATAAATATTTACCTTCCCCAATACCATCTCTAGGACTCCATGGTTTAAACTCATCATTCAGCCATCGCTCGACAGCTTCTTTTTTACAAAGCGCATAAAGCCATGTTTTTCCATCAAATTTAGGACGCGCCATTATTTAAACCCCACTACATTTGACCCTTGTTCTGTGTCAGTTAGTTTTGATAACCAAAGCTCTAAAGCTGCTCTTTTTTTCTCTATATGCTGCGATCTGTTGTAGATAGCCATCACCCCACCTAAGGCGTGCCCTAGCATCTGCTCAACCACATAAGGCTCTATCTCCATATCATTTAGGTAGGTAGCAAAACTTCTGCGTAAATCATGTAGATTCCACTTTTCATGACCTAGCTTTTTGCTAATTCCTGCACCATAAGCAGATACGGCCTCTGGTCGTTTTTCTTCACCCAACAGAAATTCATTTTTTGAGTTTTCAACTAGCGTCCGAATAACACTTTCTAGCTCTATCGGGATTGGGCGCTTAATTTCAGAACCCGTTTTGCTGTTAGATTTCGGAACAGTCCAAAGCATCGAATCTAAATCCCATTCTTTGATTTTTGATAAACGCAGCTCTTGGGTTCTACAGCCAAAAACAACCAATAAACGAACTAGATTTCTGTAGTACCAATGGTTTTTCCCGTTATCACACCATTTCCAAGCCTCCATAAGCTCAGGCCACGACAAAACGCGATCTTTTTTATTTTGGTGTTCGCCAATATCAGCAATGTTTAAGTCTTCCAGTGCTGTCGAATAAGCAAACTGGCGGTTTCGGCAAAATCTAAGGGCTTGTTTCGCATTTTGAAGAATATACCCGCTTGCTTTTGGGGCGGGGCGAGAGTGCGTTCCATTGGTAATATCGTCAAAGACTTGAACCCAATGCCGCGTTTCACACAGCTCTAAAGGCAAACGACCAATGAACGGGTATATATGCTTTTTGAATTGAGCTCGGTGCTTTTCAAAGTTTGCACGTTTTTTAACTGCATCATTATCTATCCAGTGCTCGAGAGCATCCCTGACCGTTACCGCTTCCAGTGTCTTTTCTCGTTGGAGTTGTGCTTGCACCTTTGGATCTAAACCTTTATCTAAATGCTTTTGATGCTCGGTAGCTGCCGTTCTCGCTTCTAGTAGTGATGTTGCGGGATAGGAGCCTAGTTTTAATTCGTATTGCTTTCTGTTGTATCTATAGCGAAGTACAAACGAAACTTTCCCTGTTTTGTAGTGGAACGCGTAAAGCCCGTCTCGGTCTGCAATCTTTATAGGGTTAGCGTTGTCGTGTTTCTTTCCGTTGAGTGCTTTTAGCTTGCTGTCACTAATTGCCATGTCATAAGCCTTTCATTGTCCGTCATAAGAAAAACAAGTCTTATGACGCCTCTCAGCCCTTGCTACATAAGGGTTGGTCATAAGAGTCATAAGAGTCATATTAAATATTAGAATTGTTTTGAAACTTACCAGTGATAGGAATTAGCTACCACAGCAAATACCACACAATTACTGATACATCTGAGAATATTATGGGAGAAGGTGAGACACAATAGGATAGTAAACCGTTGCTGCAAGGGGCATTAGGTGAACTAAAGTGGGATATGATGAGTTTGAGAGTAATGGCTTATTTGATAATACGGCATGAACTAATCGTTCTTTCGTAATTAATTGAACTGAAAGCCAGACTCATTAATTGAGTTTGGCTTTTTTTTGGCTGGTCGATTGAGTTATGGATAAAGTGAGTCGCGTGAAAGCGTCTTTCTCTTCACCACAGCACCTGTTAGCTACAGCAGTGCCCTTTATCAACATTGGCTGAGTCTAGCGCTGCTAGGATTGAACAATGGCTAGCGTTGTCATCTATGTGGCCACAACATGCATCATTAATTTTTTTAAGCGCGGTGCTAATTTTAGTGAGCTCAGTAATCTTCTCATCGATCATCTCCAGTTTCGCTGTGGTAATCGACTTCACTTCGGCGCAACTGTGCTGCGTCGCTTCCAAGCGAATCTCGAGCAATTCTTTAATCTCATCCAAACTCAGCCCCAACTCTTTGGATTTGAGAATAAAGGTCACCTGTTTCTGGTTATTTTCATCATAGAGACGATAACCCGACTCACTGCGACTGGCTGGCACAATCAGATTATTCTTCTCATAAAATCGCAAGGTATCGGCTGTCACGCCGCATCGTTTCGCTAATTCACCGATCTGAAACATGTTTTTTCCTATTCCTTCGTCCATTCCACAATTAACCTTATCGTTACTTTTCAGGCTGAAATGGCACTTTTCATAATTATTTTTGAGATGCCAAACGATTGCGCGAGCTTTTTTGTAATAAATTAGTTAGAATCTGCGCCATCAAATTTGGAGTTGGTTATCTTATAGCGAGATCATAAGACAAACCCAAAAGGTCTTTACCAAAACTGGCCAATATTTTATCTCTTACTGGTATCTAAGATAATCCACGCTAAGAAGATAGAAACAAGTTCTTTTTTGGCAAATATCTTTATTTTAACCCCATGAATTTGAGGAAGATGGAAGCATGAATAACGCTCGTCCAATTCGCCGCGCTCTAATCAGCGTATCAGACAAAACTGGTATCGTTGAATTTGCACAAGCTCTTGCTAACCGTGGTGTAGATATCCTATCTACCGGTGGCACTGCTCGCCTGCTTGCTGAAAAAGGCATCTCTGTTACAGAAGTATCTGACTACACTGGTTTCCCAGAAATGATGGACGGCCGTGTTAAGACTCTGCATCCAAAAGTTCATGGTGGTGTTCTAGGCCGTCGCGGCCAAGACGATGACGTGATGGAAACTCACGGTATCAACCCTATCGATATGGTTGTTGTAAACCTATACCCATTCGCAGAAACCGTTGCCAAAGAAGGCTGTACGCTTGCTGATGCTGTTGAGAACATCGACATCGGTGGTCCAACAATGGTTCGCTCTGCAGCGAAAAACCACAAAGACGTGACTATAGTTGTGAACGCTCACGACTACGACCGTGTTATCGCGGAAATGGACGCGAACGAGAAATCTCTAACACTAGAAACTCGCTTCGACCTAGCTATCGCAGCATTCGAGCACACAGCATCTTACGACGGTATGATCGCAAACTACTTCGGCACTATGGTTCCTAGCTACGGCGAGAACAAAGAGGGTGACGAAGAAAGCAAATTCCCTCGCACGTTCAACCAACAGTTCGAGAAAAAACAAGACATGCGCTACGGTGAGAACAGCCACCAAGCAGCCGCATTCTACGTTGAAGCAAATCCAGAAGAAGCATCCGTTTCTACCGCTCGTCAAATCCAAGGTAAAGCACTATCTTACAACAACATCGCTGATACTGACGCCGCTCTTGAGTGTGTGAAAGAATTTGACGAGCCAGCATGTGTTATCGTTAAACACGCTAACCCATGTGGTGTAGCGCTAGGCAAAGACATCCTAGAAGCTTACGACCGCGCGTTCAAAACAGACCCAACGTCTGCATTTGGCGGCATCATCGCATTCAACCGTGAACTAGACGCAGCAACAGCAACGGCTATCACTGAGCGTCAATTCGTTGAAGTTATCATTGCACCTTCTGTTTCTGCTGAAGCAGTAGAAATCGTAGCGGCTAAGAAAAACCTTCGCCTACTTGAGTGTGGCGAGTGGACAACTAAGACAACTGGTTTTGACGTGAAACGCGTTAACGGTGGCTTGCTAGTTCAAGACCGTGACCAAGGCATGGTGTCTGAAGATGACCTTAAAGTCGTTTCTAAGCGTCAACCAACGGCTGAAGAGCTAAAAGATGCCCTATTCTGCTGGAAAGTAGCGAAGTACGTGAAATCTAACGCTATCGTTTACTCGAAAGGTGACATGACTATCGGTGTAGGCGCAGGCCAAATGAGCCGCGTTTACTCTGCGAAAATTGCAGGCATCAAAGCTGCAGACGAAGGTCTACAGGTTGAAGGTTGTGTAATGGCATCAGATGCATTCTTCCCATTCCGTGACGGTATCGACGCGGCAGCTGAAGCGGGCATTAAGTGTGTTATCCAACCGGGCGGCTCTATGCGTGATGACGAAGTTATCGCAGCAGCAGACGAGCACGGCATGGCGATGATCTTTACAGGCATGCGTCACTTCCGCCACTAATTTCCTCTTCGTATTTGGCACTGTGGCGTCGTTAGCTGCTTTCGCCCACCCCGGTCACATAGCGAGCTATGTGACCGGGGATGGGCTCAATTGCTGCCTAGCCACATCACCAACTACTTTGAGCAAAACTTATAATTTTGTTTTTTTAAATATTCCGATATTTGAAATACGTAGAGCAAGTCAGTGACTTTAGTTCAAGGAAAACACGCGGAGCTTATGACTATAAGTGAGCATGTTTGACACAGAAATAAAGGTTCTGAAGCAGCTATAAGGATTTTAAAACATGAATGTATTGATTATTGGTGCAGGCGGTCGTGAGCACGCTTTAGGTTGGAAAGCAGCACAAAACCCAAACGTTGAAACAGTCTTCATCGCTCCAGGCAACGCAGGTACTGCACTTGAGCCGAAACTTGAGAATGTAAACATCGGCGTTGAAGACATCGCAGGTTTAGTCGCGTTTGCTCAAGAGAAAAAAATCGAACTGACTATCGTTGGCCCTGAAGCGCCACTCGTTATTGGTGTGGTTGACGCATTCCGCGAAGTCGGTCTGCCTATCTTTGGCCCTACTCAAGCGGCAGCACAGCTGGAAGGCTCTAAAGCATTCACTAAAGACTTCCTAGCTCGTCACGACATCCCAACGGGTTCTTACGCAAACTTCACTGATATTGAGCCAGCTATCGCTTACGTTCGTGAGCAAGGTGCGCCAATCGTAGTTAAAGCTGACGGCCTTGCGGCTGGTAAAGGCGTTATCGTTGCGATGACTCTTGAAGAAGCTGAAAATGCAATCAAAGATATGCTAGCAGGCAACGCATTTGGCGAAGCAGGCAGCCGCGTGGTTATCGAAGAGTTCCTAGAAGGCGAAGAAGCAAGCTTCATTGTAATGGTTGACGGCGCTAGCGTACTGCCTATGGCCACCAGCCAAGACCACAAACGTGTTGGCGACAAGGACACTGGCCCTAACACGGGCGGCATGGGTGCTTACTCTCCAGCTCCAGTGGTAACACCTGAAATCCACAACCGTATCCTTGAAGAAGTTATCTACCCAACGGTACGTGGTATGGACGCTGAAGGCGCACCTTACACAGGCTTCCTTTACGCTGGCCTAATGATCGACGCTGACGGTACTCCGAAAGTTATCGAATACAACTGCCGCTTCGGCGACCCTGAAACGCAACCAATCATGATGCGCATGGAATCGGATCTGGTTGAGCTTTGCCTAATGGCTATCGACGAGAAACTGGACCAAGCAGAATCGAAGTGGGATCCACGCGCTTCAATTGGTGTTGTTCTTGCAGCTGGCGGTTACCCTGCTGACTACGCAAAAGGTGACGTTATTTCACTACCAACTACCGAAGTTGAAGGCCAAAAAGTGTTCCACGCGGGTACCAAAAATAACGAAGCTGGCGACGTGGTGACAAACGGTGGTCGCGTTCTTTGTGCTACTGCACTGGGTAACACGGTTTCTGAAGCTCAAGAGCGCGCTTACGCGTTGACGAAGCAAGTTAACTGGAATGGTATGTTCCACCGCAATGACATTGGTTACCGTGCGATTGCGCGCGAGCAAGAGCAGTAATCAATAGTGTTACTCGCTTACTTTCCAATAACAGTAAGTAAATAACAACAAGGGTGCCTCGATAGGCGCCTTTTTTATTACTCAATCTTTCTAGGAATCTGTACCTGTACAGACAAACCAGTACTTGGCCTACAGCAGGCCAAATACTCTCAATCCTTGATTGCTCGCTATTCTTTCAACAGTGATGGCCTAACGACACAATCATAGCTGTCATCAGCCAGCATCAATAATTCTTCAACGCTCACCTTTCTAAGTGAATCACGGCCAAGCAAGGCTGCGTAGCTTTCAACTGACGCCAATCGGTCAATCACAAAGCTCGGTAAGGTCTGGTTAAACTCAAAGCGGTCAAACTCACGGCCAGAGCACGCCTCAAAAGAGCTGCCATCCCAGTAACCCTGAATCAGCTTCAGACCTTCATCATTCTGCTTACTTGTGGTCTCTAAAACCGAGGTCGCTTCTTTCTGATAATTGGCAAGCTGCTTTGCTTGAATAGGTAAGATTTTGCTATTAAGACGATAATGTTGATAAACAGCCTCGCCAGATTGGTTGAAACGCACATGAACGCGATAAGAAACCAACTCATTTGATGAATTGCGCTGCTCTCCTTCACGGACAAATTCACGTAATATCCCTGATGACCAAGCATAGTCTGTTTGATACCAACCGTAATCCCCTACCGTCACATAATCCGCTGAGGTGTAAGGTTGCGTAAGTTTGTTGGTAACCCAATAGAAGCTGGTCGCGTCGCCCATAACTTGGCCGCCGGTATAGGTCTCAAATTGCTCTAGGTTGGCGCGCGGGCTGGTTGAAGAACAGCCAACAAGAAGTGTTGATAAGAGTGGAGCGAGAAGAAATGCTTTTTTCATAAAACCTGTACCGAGGTGAGTTGCGATTACCTCGGCACAGTTTAGATTATTTCACTGAATCTTTCAGCGCTTTACCTGCAACAAATGCTGGAACGTTTGCAGCAGCGATTTGAATCTCATCACCAGTTTTTGGGTTACGACCCGTGCGAGCGGCACGGTGATTTACTTTGAAAGTACCAAAACCAATTAGCTGAACTTGATCGCCATCTTTAAGAGCATCCGTTACACCACCAAGAGTCGCTTCTAGAGCAGCTTTAGCTTGTGCTTTAGAAAGGTCCGCTTTTTCAGCAATAAAGTCGATTAATTGAGTCTTGTTCATTTTAGGTTTCCCTTCTTTGTATTTTTGAATTCAATTTACTCTAAAACATAAATGCCCTATCTGGCAAAGGTTTGTCGCCGTTCTTTAGCTCTAATGCCGCAGTTTTAGCCATAATATGAGTAATAACTCACAATTTGTTACTGATTATCCTAGGCAAGCCCTTATTTAAAAGGGCTGGAGAGTAAAATTAATGGTGACCTAGCTACTAGTTATTCTCTATAATCGACGTTGAATCGCTGATAAAGCGTACAATTTAATTTAAGGGCAAACATGCTGCTGCTAACTATTTACGTCTCCATTGCCATTGGAATTTCTTTCATTTGTTCCGTTTTGGAAGCTGTACTGTTGAGTATTAGTCCAAGCTACATTGCTCAACTCAAACAAAATGGACACCCTGCAGCAGGCTCATTAGATAAACTGAAAACAGACATAGACCGCCCACTAGCGTCCATTTTAACGCTCAACACCATCGCACATACTATCGGCGCGGCAACCGCAGGTGCACAAGCGGCTGTCGTTTTTGGCAGCCAATGGCTAGGTGTTTTCTCTGCCGTGTTAACGCTCGGTATTTTAGTCTTGTCTGAGATTGTGCCAAAAACCATTGGTGCCACTTACTGGCGTCAACTCGCTCCAGCAGCATCAACCGTATTACGCTGGATGGTATTCCTGCTGACACCGTTTGTCTGGTTCTCAGAACAGATCACTAAACGCCTTGCTCGAGGCCACCAAGCGCCAAAAATGCGTGATGAACTATCTGCGATGGCCATTCTGGCAAAAGAGAGTGGTGAGTTTGCAGAAGGCGAATCAAAGATCCTGAGCAACCTATTGGGCATTCAAGATGTACCCGTTACTCAGATCATGACGCCACGGCCTGTAGTATTCCGTGTCGATGCGGAAATGAGCGTCAATACCTTCCTAGAGAAACACAAAGACACGCCATTCTCTCGCCCACTGGTCTACAGTGAGCAGAGTGACAATATCATCGGTTTTGTCCACCGCTTAGAGCTGTTCAGATTGCAGCAAGCTGGTAGTGGAGAAAAAGCCTTGGGTGAAGTAATGCGCCCTATCCATGTGTTGCTGAACAACATGGGCTTGGCTAAGGCCTTTGACCAGATGATGGCGAACCGCCTGCAACTGTCTTTAGTTGTGGATGAGTACGGCACCATTCAGGGGATCATCACCCTAGAAGATATTTTTGAACACCTAGTGGGCGAAGAGATTGTCGACGAGGCGGATAAGACGACTGACATGCAAGAACTGGCGTTCCAACGTTGGGAGAAGTGGAAAGAAACACACGGTGTTATCGAAAACCGCGATGACGAGGACGAGCTAGAGGAAGAAACCCCATCAGAGAACGACGCATCGAAAGACAAAGCGCAGAACCAAGACAAAAAAGACGCTTAATCTAAATTTGATATCGCCAGATACAACAAAGGCTCCACCGGGAGCCTTTGTTTTTTTATTTATGCTGTCGTGCGATAGCCAATTATAGCGAGACACCAATATTACTGACGGGATCTTCACGCAGTTCATGACGTAGATCTTTGATCAGCTCTAGGTCACGCTCAGTCGTTTCACGTAGAGGTCGGAAAATGGCCCACTGAACGTCCCACTCTTCACACACCGCTTCGTTTTCTTTCTGGTTTTCGTTCGTCACTTCTTCAGCACCTTGAGCAAACTCAAGTTCAGCAACCGTCTTCACTGATTGTTGACTGACTTTAATTACCGCTTCCAACATATGTTCACGATCAAGCAGGCCATGAATCAACGTCGCTAAGCCTTGGCATGCGTCCATTGCTGGGTATACGCCATAGAAATCGAAATCATCTGCGCTAGGGAATAGCTCTTCCACTTTCTCGAGTTGACGCTCAAAGTTCACCTTTGCCGTTTTCACCGTTAGGATTTCCCAAATGCTATCCAAAACATCACGATAGATTCGAGCTTCCGCAAATTCTGTATTCTCACAAAACATGGCATAGTTAGGGTACATACGCTCACATAGACACGCCATAAAGGTAATTTGTTGCCAAGGTTCTAACTTTTCAAGACGAACCTGCAGTGGATTCTGAAGCATAGTCACTCAATAATTGCAGAAAAAGACATCGAAAGTGTACTTGATAAATACTGGGGGGAAAAGGTAAGCCGATGAACAATTTTACGAATAAGCTCTATATTGCTACTGAGCATGACGATACCTATACACAACTGATACTCAACCACGATCTACCTGACCTAGAAATCACTCAAAACCCCGAATCAGCAAAGATTGTCTTGGCGTCACCGCCTCTAATCGCAGAGCACCTCGGCGAGTTTAAAGAGCTAGACTGGTTACAGAGTACCTATGCTGGAATCAATAAACTCACTCAGCCGGATCTGCGTCAGGACTATACGCTAACCAATGTCAAAGGCATCTTTGGCCCGGCTATCGCAGAATACGTTTTAGGTTACGCAATCAGCCACTTTAGACACTTTCCTCATTACCACCAGCAACAACAGCAACGAAACTGGCAGCCTCAGCTTTATTCTAGCCTAACTGACAAAACCATGGTGATTTTAGGAACAGGTTCGATCGGCAGTCATTTGGCAAAAACCGCAGCGGCTTTTGGTATTCATACCATAGGTGTCAATCGTACAGGCATCCCATCCAAACAAGAAACCTTTAAAGAGACCTTCCACATCAATGAAATAAAGGCTGCCCTCAAGCAGGCCGATATTGTGGTCAACACCTTGCCATCAACCGTTGAAACCTATCAGCTGTTGAACCAAACCACGTTAAGTTACTGCTCTAATGTGCTGCTGTTTAATGTCGGCAGAGGGGAAAGCATCGACAACAAAGCTTTACTGTTAGCTATTAAAAACCGATGGGTAGAACACGCATTTTTAGACGTATTTGAAAGCGAGCCCCTTCCGCAAGATCACCCTTTCTGGAAACTACCGCAAGTGACGATTACGCCACACATCGCTGCACTCAGTGAGCCAAGACAAGTGGTCGAGATCTTCGTAGAGAATTACCAACAGTGGCGAGATGGCTTTACACTTAATCATGTCATCAATTTTGATAAAGGTTACTAGGGCGTGTTGATCTTTGCTGTACATTTCGCGTTCAACAATACATCGGTAGCCACATCAACATGAATGC
>NZ_CANLBV010000021.1 GCF_947488985.1 uncultured Vibrio sp. | reverse complement strand
CTGGCATTCATGTTGATGTGGCTACCGATGTATTGTTGAACGCGAAATGTACAGCAAAGATCAACACGCCCTAGTCACTCCATTGAATATATTTAATACTCATGGTTTTTGACTCACTGCGTAAGTCCTTGTCAAAAGAGAGTGTAACAACCGAAAACCATCAAAAGCAGTAGTGCTAAAGCAAGAGCTGTGCCATGGTTAAATGTGCTGATATTGTAATCAAAATTGATAGTAAATAATATTTTCTAATCTGTATGTCGTTGATTGGATGCACCAAATTGGTGAGCGTAATGGTGCGTTCAATCCAAAGTGGTGCGTTTGGGCTAGGCGTATAAACTGCACATTATTACAATTTCCACACTCGTTGCAGTATCTAAGTCTCGAATGAGTATCTTTGTCTTGGTTAAGCTCTCGTATTACCGCCACACGTTAACTTTGTTACAGATCCAAGCCGTGTGGAAGTTGCCTTAACACAGCGGTAGATTTATCGTTTTAGAGGGTTGGTGGTGTTTCACTGATGATGTTTGTTTGATGACTAGTTTTGCCAAGCGACCAGAATCACGCCGACGGTGATAAGGACAATACCAAACCAGTTTGTGGTGCTGAGCTGCTCGCCAAGTAGCATCACACTGAATATGGCGACCAACACAACGCTGAGTTTGTCGATTGGTGCGACCTGAGAAGCTTGACCTAGATTCATCGCTCTGAAGTAACATAACCAAGATGCCCCAGTTGCTAACCCTGATAACACAAGAAATGTCAGTCCTTTCCCTGATATTGAGCTGATAGGCTGAAATTGTTTCGTTGCAAACGCGATAGCGGTAACGAGAACCAGAATGACGCAGGTTCTGATGAAAGTAGCAAAATCTGAGTTAATCGTATTCACACCGAGTTTTGTAAATACAGCGGTCATCGCGGCGAATACAGCGGAAAGTAAAGCCCAGAAAAGCCAAGAGGTTTGTGGCATTGTATCAAATCCATTAAAAGTGAGGGAGAAACTGCGCGCATTCTACCTTAGGAGCCGATAGTCGGTTATCTATATAACGAATAGTAACTATTCTCACTGATTTAACGACCTCGACCGTCGACCATTACGATGATTGTTTTAGAGATGATGCTCATATCAGCAGCAATCCACGATTTAACAGAGCATAGGCTTAACGCATAACTGTGGTCGAAGCCAACTTTACGACGTACATCATCAATGCAGGTGTCGTAACCTTGATTCACTTGTGCAAGCCCTGTGATACCAGGCATTACGCCATATGTACGGTCAGCAAAGTAAGGAATTTCGTTCTCTAGTTTGGTGTAAAAAGTAGGGCGTTCAGGGCGCGGGCCAATTAGAGACATTTCACCTTTCAATACATTGATCAGCTGTGGCAGTTCATCAAGACGAGTCTTTCTCAAAAAGCGGCCAACGGGTGTGATTCGTGGGTCATTCGCGGTAGCCCAAACTGCACCAGAGCGAGTTTCCGCATCTTCGTACATGCTGCGGAACTTCATGATCTCAAAGATTTCCATTTTCTCCGGTGTCGACTTACCTACACGCAGTTGACGGTAGAAAATAGGGCCACGAGAAGTGAGTGCAATCGCCATCGCAATCAATGGAAATACGGGCGCTAGTAAAATCAAAGCAATCAGTGAGCTTACAAAATCAAAAGTACGTTTAGCACGTGAGATTTTGTATTGGTATAGGTTTTGAGTAGATAGCTGTTCAATGTTCATCATAATAAGTCCTTAATGATTCGCTCGTGTCCAAGGTGAGTTTTCTAGTCCGATTAGGTAACGAATGCCACCAATGAAGTTGGCATAGTGTCCAATTATCAAATAAGTGATTAATGAAATAGGTTTGTTTACTAGACGCTTTGGCAAGATGCAGCCAAGTACGCCAATGGTATAAACAGCAACTTGAGCCCATAATAGTGCTTCAAATACCAAGTAGTTGCTAAGTAAGATTGAGCACACTAAGCACACAATCATTAAATAGGGAGTGAGTAGGCGAAGCCCTTTTCCTGAGAAGAACGCAAACGCGATGCCTTTGAACTTCGGGCTAAACAAACCAAATAATCGAATCGCTTGCTGCATGTTGCCCGCTGAAATACGAAGTCTTCTTTTAAAGTCCGTTTCTAGGTTCGATTCTTCTAGTTCTAATGCCACCATTTGGGTTTCGTATTCGGCGATGTAACCTTGTTTAACGATTTGCATCGGTAAGATGAAATCATCATTAATAGTGTTGAATGGAAGCAGTTCGAACAGATGTGTTCTAAACAAGTAGAAAGCGCCATGAGAACCCAAGCTAGAACCTAACGAAGCCTCAGACTCTTTAACGGCGGTTTGGTACTGCCAGTAGGTGTTTTCGCCTTCGTTGCCTGTTGGGCAAAGCTGGTACGTTGCGTTTACCACTCCAACTTTGTCACTTTCAAAGTGAGCGGCGGCAATAAGCAAGGCATCCAATGAAATAAGGGCAGATACATCACTCATCGCTGTAATGTCACTGGTTATACGTGTCACTTCTTCATTAACAACCGCGACTTTACCTCGGTTTACTTGATGGTCATGTATCTCAAAATAAACATCACTGCACATTGCTTCTTGGATGGTCATCTGAGCGATATCGACGGTTTTATCGGTACAGCCATCACAAGCGATGATCACTTCCAGCTTCTTCTTTGGGTAATCTAACGAAGCGAGATTACGAATCTTGTCTGCTATCCATTGCTCCTCATTAAAGGCGGGAACAAGAATGGTGATAGTCGGTAACGTACAATCTTGCTGTTCCTCTTTGTAACAACGATGGCTCTCTTCAACTTGACGTGCAGGGTGGCCTTTCGCATACCAACGCAGTAACAAAGGGTAGGCTGCGTGATGATAGACAATCAACGCGCCAGACCATAAACACAGTCCCGCAAGCAACCAATCAATCATGCGTAAGCTCCTTCTGAGATGTTGTTGTAAGACGAGACCATTTTGATGATGTCGAAGTTCTCAAGAACGTAGTGTCGAGGTGATAAAAAACGTTCATTTTGATTTTCTAACAAGGCATTGGCTAATCCCGTGATACTGCCTTTTTTAACGAGTGTTCCGCTGATTGGGCACAAGGTTTCATCGACAGCGCCAACGTCCATTGCGACGGTTGGGATATTGCATGCTTGTGCTTCGAGTGTAGAAAGCGGTAGTCCTTCGTGGCGTGAAGGTAGGCAGAAGGTATCCAACGCTCCGTAAAACGTGGTCATGTCTTCAACTAGGCCTAGAAAGAACACTCGGTCACTCAGATTCAAGCGGCTAGTAAGTTGCTCGAGTTGATTGCGTTTGGTACCGCCGCCAGCCAATACGACAACCATATTTTCAGGTAAAAGAGTCAGTGCTTTAATAAGTTGGTCTTGGCCTTTGACATGTTCTAGTCGGCCTGCACAACCGATGATGTGTTTGTCTGTCGGCAGGTTTAGACTTGCTCTTGCCTGTTCTTTCGACATTGGCTTAAACTTCTCACAATCAACGCCATTTTTGATGGTAATGATGTTCTCATAAGAAAAAGCGGTGCGTAGTTGGTTATAAACACGTGTTGCGTCGGCAACTAACGTTGGTTGAGCAGCCTTTAAAGCAAGCGCTTGTAATCGACGACGTTTGTTGTTGTTCAGATGCCAAGCGTCATGTTCGGTATGGATTCGAGTTGGAACCCCTGTTACGCGAGCGGCATAACCAGCGTATAACAGTGGGCCAATATGGTGGGTATGAACCACATCAGGGCGAATCGCATTGAAGGCTTTAATTAGCTTAATAATGATGTTGAATTGTACGCCTGGTGCTTTATCCAAAAAGACGATCTGTTCTTTGTATGGCTCTAGTTTCGGCCAGTTGTTGACCGACTCTTGTTTTGTACCTTCTAAACTGACAATCAATACTTGGTCTGTTGGCTTGGCAAGGCGCAGCAAATCCAGAGTTAGGGTTTCTAGTCCACCCGGCGCAAGGTGCTGAACAACGTGTATGATCTTTTTGCCATGCTTCGTTAAATGCGTATTCATAATTCGGACCCTGCCTTTATAATTCTTGTTTCGCCTTTCTGACGTTTCTCTTTAAGTAACTTCTTTAAAACGTTTAACTACACAAGGAGATTGCAGGAGTTATGCCAACAAAATAACACCCAATTTTCAATTGCTTACGGCATTTTGTTCTAGGGCGGTTTTCATTTCTCAAAATGGGAATCAAAACAAAATGCGATTGAATGGCAGTTTGAATCATAGGGCTTGGGTAAATCGAAAGTAGCGTTAAAACTTAAGGCTGTATAAAAGCAAAACGCCAAGCTAGTGTTGGCGTTTTCTGATAGGAAATAAACCTAAGTTAAGCTTAGATTTTCTAGAGTTAATTAACTCATTTTAGGAATAACGGTAATCACAGGAACACCCAAAATATCTTCAATTTCGCTTTTACGTTTGATTGAAGAGTCAAACAGTTCGAACAACACAGCTAAGCCAGCACCCAATCCGATACCTGCAATGAATCCAGCCAGAATAAAGATAAAAGTCGGCATGTTAGATTTGATACTCGGTGTGAAAGGCAAATCAATAATCTTCACACGTTTGTTTTGTTCGAATACACCAAGCGAACCCGTTAGCTGAGCCATTTCATAACGCTCTGTCAATTCATCATAGAGTTGACGCTTGATTTCAACTTGACGTTTAAGGCGGTACATCTCTTTTGCATTTTCGCCGAAGTTATTCGCCTTGTGTTCTAATTCGAAAATCATAGTACGAAGACTTTTGGTTTCTTCAGTTAAAGACTCAAAGCGAGCACGAACCAGTTGTAGGCTGTGTAGTTGAGTGACCAAAAGAGGTTGGGTATCAGAAAGCTTGTTCAGTGTCGTGCTACTTGCGATGTCCCAAAGCTGGTCGCTGTTCATCGTTGGCTGGGTTACGTCGAGCAAACTCTTTCGCTCATTTTCAAGTCTTTCTAATTCTCGGACTTTAGCTTGTACAGCACTGTGTTTGTCTGTGTATTTAGCTTGTAGCAAGGTAAGGTCGCTTCGAATGTCGATGATCTGGTCCTCTAATTTACCTATCACTGGGTTGGTTCTTGAAAGTTGTTGGTCGATTGACCCTAAGCTTTTTTCGACACCCGACAATTCAGCCTCTTTTTCCGCCAGTGTTTGTTTGAGTGATGCTAAGCGATTCAAACTTTGGCTTTGTACCTCTGGCGTCGATTGCACGTTTTCGTTCATGTACAAGGCTAAAGCTTCTTCCGCTTCTTCAAGCTCCACACTCCGTTTGTCGATATGAATTTTTAAGAAGTTACTTGAGTCTTCAATCGATGAACGTTCCGGCGCGAGCAACTGTTCAATGAAATGTTCACTCACCGAGCGCAGCGTTGCTTCCATTCCTGTTGGTGTATTGGAGGTTAAGCTTATTTTTAGAAAGTCTTTTCCAAGCTGAGTCACCGACAAACGCTGAGACAGGTCAGTAATGATCTCTTGTTTCTGAATTTCAGGCATATCTGGCGTGGTTAATTGCAGTTCATCAGCGACCGAGTAAAGCACATGTCGACTGTGAAGCAGTGTTCTCAATGCGTTAAGTCGGTCTTTGAGCATGGTCGAAACGGCGATGTCTTCCAAGAAGGGATTCATCTTGGCCGTTTCTTGAATCAACATACTAGTATGCGCATCATATTTAGTCGGAGCCAACTTGCTCACACCAAAGCCTACAAAGGGCAAAATAAGCATTGGCAGAACGATAACGTAGCGTTGGCGCCACATCGCATTGATGATGACTAATAACCGCAATTTCAGATTATTCATAATAGCTCCAACATCCAATGTACGAAGTTACCACGGTTCTGCCAGCTGTCTTGTTCGACGACAGAGATAGGTGAATTGCTTAGCTGGCGCGCATGATCAAGCGCCCAAATCATTTGGTTGGCACTGCCAACCGTGGTTACGTGCTCTTGATATGGAAGCAAAGCAGGGAACGGCGTTGTGATAATTGGTGTGCCAGCCGCAAGGTATTCCATTAGTTTGAGTGGGCTGCACGCTCGGATTTGCTCGTTATCAACAAACGGCAACAGGCTTACATCCCAGTGTTGAGAATAGCTTGGCAGGGTGTGATGTGGACGTGGGCCAAGGTAATGTACGTTGCTCAACTTAGGTAGCATGAGCGTATCAAGCTCGTTTGGACCAATGAAAACAAAGTCCCATTCCGGCATCGCATTCGCGACACGTTCTATCATGTCGTAATCAAGCCACTTAGAAAGACTTCCGTAGAAACCAGCAATAGGGCGGTGGTTACTCGGTAAATCTTTTGCTCTTGGTGCGGGTGTTGAAAATAGGTCTACGTCGACACCATGTGGTAGCAGGTGCGCTTTATGTTTTGGAAATTTATCCATCAATTTTTTGCTAGCTGCGAATATAAGCGTAGCCTTATCGATCAATTCCGATTCGTGCTGTGCAACGGTGTCATGATCAACACCAGCCAGCGCGCTAAAATCATCGCCGCAGTAATAGACCACAGATGACTCGCCTAAGTGTCCGCACAAATCAACAGCGGTCGGAAGAGAAGTCCATAGGATAGGCGCGTTAAGATTAAGCTCCGCAATCACTGGCTTTAGTTGGTGCTGCATCATTTGCTGAGCCAACTTTCTAGAAAATTGAGAAGCAGGTGCAGGGATTGTCTTTAAGTTAACGATAGTAATATTATCGTGTCCCTCAGAGTCAAGCATGTTTTGAGTAACGGCTTTGGTCTTGCCAAACAATTTGTTGAACGCTCTTGCCGCATCTTTAGCGGACAGCTTCGGTTGTCTTAGGCCAATAGAGTTGATCCATAAGACTTTGTGTTGCTTAGCAAGGTGACGAACTAAATGTTGAGTCGATGAAGGCAGGCCACCAAAGTCTTCACCAAATACGATTAAATCACGCATGGTCACCTCCATGAGTCTCTAGTAAATCGAAGACATCGGATTCTGTCACTTCAACGGATTTAATCTGACCGACAACTCGAGCTGGGTTACCACCTGCGATTACGAAGGCAGGGATATTCTTTGTTACTACACTACCAGCAGCAATCACAGCGCCTTCGCCGATGGTTACGCCACCTTTAACTGTCACATTCGTACCTAACCATACATCTTGTTCAAGAATGATATCGCCGATTTGCTGAGGGTCATCACCTTCACCTAGTGCTCGGCGTTTTGCATCAAGTGGGTGTCCAGAGTATCCAAATAGGAACGCACCACCTGCGATGCGTACGTTGTCAGAGATAACCACTTTACCTCCAACAGCGATAGTCGATTGCCAACCGATGTCGACATTGTTACCAATCGACAATAATGGGTGTTCCAAGCCATCAAGTGGTTGAGTACAACCAGAGAATGTAGTGTGACCAGAGATACGGCAGTTATCTCCAATCGAAATGCGTACCGGACCACTGACGAAAGGGAGACCACCATACAAATACAGGCGTTTACCACATCGAGCCACACGACCTTTGAAAGCCGGGGTCCAGTAGAAGAATCGCGTAAAGCCAGAAACCAAGCTCACCACTAGCTTGTGCGCTTGATATAGGCAGCTATTCAGTATTTGAGGGGTAGGTAGCTCTGCGCTTCTGATGTCTTTCAAAATGAAAAAGACATTTCTAATTCGAGAATTAGGATGAAACTTAAGCCAATGTTTGAATTGGTGGATAGATACTGACGTCATAATGAAACTCCTTATGTCTTGTTATATAGGAGTACTTTCATATACTGTGCCATAAGCTAATCCATTATTTTTCAATGATTTAAAATTATGCTTTTAGGTTTTCTCATTTTGACAAGCAGTTTGGGATACGTTGGAAACACATACAGTGAGTGCAGCTAGTATGTAAATGGGCCAATTGAACCCCTGAGTTAGGAAGGTTCCCGACACAATAGTACCGATAAGACCGGCGTAAACAGCGTAAGCCACAGCGTTAAGTTCTGGCGGCACGTGTGTCGTAGAATTTGAAAGCCTTGCGAGCGTTGCGCGCGAAGTTTTGATCAATGAGGCAATCAGAGTGACAAAAATAATCAGGCCGATGAAGCCCGTTTCGGCTAACACGCCAAACCAAGTACTGTGCACTGCGTGATTAAGACCGTCCCAATGAGAGCTGTAAAAGAAGTAGTTAGAGAAGAAGTTGTTTAGCCCAACGCCAGTCAGCGGGTTGTCTATCGCCATTTTTATTGCTGCTTCCCATGCGTAGATCCTACCCATGGCAGATTCATCGATGCCTTGCTCTGCTGCGCCACCAGACGCTCGATCGGAAATTCCTGCAACCAGATAAAGTACGACGGCAGCAACTGAACCTAACGAAATCAACAAGACTTTAGAATGAACCAACTTCCACGCAAAGATGCCAATTACAGCGATACACCCCAACAATCCACCACGACTTTGAGTTGCTATGATAGCGGCAAGCAACAGAACGCAAACTAACGCACTGATAATTCGTTTGAAATAGGAAATGCCGGGGGTACTCGCTTGGCTAATTGTGAAGGCGAGTGGGAACATAAGTACCAGCGACAGATCGTTCGGGTCACCGAGCATCGAGCCAAAGTCTCGTCCTATGGTGACCCTTGAACCTTCGACCAATCCAATACCGTTTATGGAGTTGTAGACCGCTATCGCACTGACCAAAGCTCCGGCGTAAATGATAGTCATCGCCGTTTTTGCCAAGTTCTCTGTGGTATTCACCAGCCAAGCAATTGCGAGGGTCATGACAATGATCTTCCAATAAACGCCCGTGAATTCAGCTAATGCAATAGGTCTATTCGAGGCAAAGACAACCCCTATGGTGGTTAAAACCCAGAATATTGCAAGCCAATTGAATGAATGGTGCCAAAAGATCTTTAGTTCTTTACTGATCAGTGAATGCCATAAAAGGGCGGACAAAGCGCCCATCGACAACAGTAAAGGTATTTTAAGTGGATAAAGTTGTGGTAGCGCCTCATGAATCCGGAAGAAGGAAAACACCACAAACAAAAGTACAAACCAAAATGCTTTGTTGATAACGAACAGGGCACCTAAGGGAATGAAAGCAAGGACAATAACAACAATTGGGTGAGGGACTAGATACCAAGCAACGCCGATCATCAGGCTCAGGAAACAGAGTCCGACAATCAACGGTGTTCGATTCACTTGGTCTCGCATTGTATTTTCCTTAACCTAGCTAACTTCCAACTAATTAAAGTAATAGCAAGGTGAATGCCAGATGCGCACTTGATTTAAATGTTTGTATTTATTGTGTTTTTTAAAGTGGGCAATGGCTGATTTTACCGTTGTTCAAAATGAGAATCAAATTGGCAGCGGTATGAGTCAAAGATTATTCAAAGAGGTATGCGGAGTTTAAGACGTTTAGTTACCGTAACACGCCAATATTTGTGGAATGACAGCCTGGGGGGAGTAGTGTTCAATAATCGTGTTTCTAGCCTTTTGACTCATGACGTATTTTTCTTGGCAAGAAAGGCCAAGCCATTCGATTAAACATGTTTGCAGTTGTGTTTCGCTTTGTGCGATATACCCGTTGGTTTGGTGTTCAATCAACTGTGGGAGATTACCAACATTTGTTGCAATGACAGGTATTCCACGCGCCATGGCTTCGAGCGCTGCCATGGGTAACCCTTCATATCTGGATGGAATAACTAAAACATCAATGGCTTGCCATGCATTGCTCATGTTGGTTTGGTGGCCATGAAACGTGAGATTTTTGCAGTTACTGCTTTCTAACACTTGTTTTTCTGGGCCATCACCAAATAGATGAAAATGGTGAGCCGGGTTAGTTTGAGCAAGCGTAACAAATCGATCTGGTGCCTTTTCATGACTTAAACGACCAACGAATCCAACGTGATAAGTCGAATCTGCAATCTGAGCATCGTCAGAAACGTTAGGTGAGAGTGAATGTTCAGGAATCGCGATGAAATTGTTGAGTCGGGTGCTTTTCGAAGGGAGCTTATCTTTAATTTTATCGCTTACCACCAATGAATGATCAGAAATCACGCTCGTATAACGGTCTAAAAAGTCATAGAACCACACTTTTCCAGTTGGAGTTTCGCCTGCGTGATAAGTTGATATTTGACGTGGCTTATCGGAACTACTCGTCGTTAACTTGGCCAGTTTAGCGACAATACTCGCTTTGTAGCCATGAGCATGGATGTGTGATGGTCGGAATTGAGTAATAGCCAGTTTCAGTTGTGACAAGGCATTACCTTGACTTGGTGCGATGTCGCTGAGATGACAAAAAGGAAGTTTAAGTTGAGTCAAACGAGTGATGATAGGGGGAAGAGGTTCGAACTTGGTAAGAAGTATCACTCGTGCTTTACGTTGATGCTCAATCAAGCCTAACGCTAACTCAATGACATGAGTTTCGATCCCTCCAAAGGTTTGGCTGTCGATTAACAGCCAAATCTCTTGAGGCTCAGGATTTGTGAACTCCTGAGCCTCAAGAGGTTGGTTTTGATTAAGCTCTTCGAGGTTAGGCTTGATTGTACTCATCTTCCGATTCCCAAGCCTGTTTCTTACGATAAACCGTAGAAGGGCTGAGCTCCAATAACACGGCTGCATTCAACACGTTACCATCGCAATGGTTAATAGCATGTTGAATGGCTTCACGTTCAATCTGCCACATTGGACGAATAGCACCGCTGCTGGTGGTGAAGGCCGGCGTCACCGGTTCGTTGTTCGTTGGAACTGTTGATGATTTCTCCAACTCTTCCGGAGTAATCGCTGGCAACTTAGCTTGTGGTGCTTCAACAGCTGGTTGGGGCGCAGTGACTCGAATTGGTGACACAGGCTTCGTTATGGCTGTATCCGTTTTATTAATGGGAGCGGGCAGCATGTCTTTGGTGACACAAGCTTCGTTGTTGAGCACTACTATGTTACGAATAATGTTTTGCAACTGACGCACGTTGCCTGGCCACGCATACCGTTTAAGTAGATTTTGCGTTTCTTTATCTATTGATTTGAATTTCTTCTTGTCTTGCTTGGCGTACAGCTTCAAGAAGTGATTAGACAGCGTGACAATGTCACTCGCACGTTCGCGAAGTGGTGGCATCTCGATAGGCACAACGTGAACGCGATAGTAAAGGTCTTCTCTAAAGCGTCCTTCTTCTACTTCAACCAGTGGGTCGCGGTTGGTCGCACAGATAATTCTAACGTCAACTTTGATTTCTCGGTTACCACCGAGCGGAGTAAACGTACCGGTTTGTAAAAATCGCAGGAGCTTCTTCTGCATCTCCAGTTCCATTTCACAAAGTTCATCGAGAAACAGTGTGCCGCCGTGTGCTTGCATTGCTGCGCCTTTACGGTCTGTTGTTGCACCGGTAAACGCACCTTTAACGTGGCCAAAGATTTCACTCTCCATTAGGTCTCGAGGGATAGCGCCACAGTTAATAGCCACGAAAGGTTTACCATTCCGCTGACTCTCTTGGTGAATCGCTTCCGCACACACTTCTTTACCGGTACCGCTTTCGCCGTTAATAAACACGCTAGCAGTGGTTGGCGCTACCGAATCAATGATCTTGTAAACCGCCTGCATGGGTAGGCAAGAGCCGATGAAATTATGGAAGCGGTCACGATCGAACTTGCTTTGCATGTTATCGACGAGGTTTTCGAGCTTGGCTCTTTTTAGATGTAAGCGGACAGAGGTCTTGAGTCGCTCGGCTTGAATCGGTTTTTCTAAGAAGTCTTCCGCGCCTCGCTGGATAAGGTCTACTGCAATGTTGACTGACCCATGGGCAGTAGCAATGATGACCGCGGTCGGTATTTCATTGTCTTGAATCCAATCTAGCACCTCTTCGCCGGGCATATCGGGCAGTTTAAGGTCGAGAATGACAAGCTGCGGTGAATGTCTTTCAATGAAGGTTTTAGCTTCCGCTCCAGTTTCGACGTGTAAAATATCGTAGGGCTCGTCTTTAACGTACTGTTTGTAGAGAACGGCGAGTGAGGTGGAGTCTTCAACTAACAATACCTTAGGGCGCATTGTGTATTCCTTTTGAAACTTTATCCTAACCAATCAATAACATAGTGACATGTAACCATCAATACGATTTGAATGTAATTGTTATCTACCGCATGCAATCTCTTAATATCGCTTTGTGTTGTGGGAGTGCACAGTAAATAGATACATAAGTAGTCAGAAAACGATCAGCTGAATCCCACTTCTTTTCGTTCAAGTAGGGCTTCGATTGATCGGTCTGCAAGTTCGAGCAACTCATCAATTCGCAGAAACGCTTCGTCGTGTTGCTGCTCTAAACATTGTTGCTCTAAAGCACGTGATAACTCGCCCAATGGGCGGTTACCTAACGAAAGCGCAGTGCTGCCGAGAGTATGTACTTCAAACTCAAGTGTTTGAGCGTCTCGATTGCTTGTTGCTTCTCTGATCGCCACCAAGCGAGTTTGTGATTCCGCCACGTAATGGTCGATTAATATGGGGATGATGTCCGCACTGGTGTCTCGAATCATTTGTTCCAGAACGCTTTCATCAACAAGCTCGAGGTCTACTTGGTTAGTTACATTTTGAGGTGTGTCTGACGTTAAAGTCGAATTCATCAAACGAAGTCCTTTTGTTAAGTCGTAATCCAATACGTCTGCTTGAGCTTAATATTCATTGGTACTATTAAGTTTTAGTCATTTTATAGAATAATTTCAACTGCTTGCCTTAAAAACTATGGCATTAAATCGTGTTAAGAGACGTTTTGGAACACTCAAACTATGGATGTAACAATATGATTTGATGTATTTTTATTTATGAAATATGCACTTAAGTGTCTAATAAGCGACTCGTAAAGAGGGCCGACATAAGGGAAAGGTTGAACAAAACAAAAGGCCACTGCATCAAATCAATACAGTGGCCTAGGTTAAGTTGGTGCGTAGAATCCAGTTACGCTAAGGATTAGATTCTGTCCAATTAAAGTAAAATAGCGTTTAGGCTAAGAGGCTTTATCAATCTTTGGCTTTGGGGAAGGTTCTACCTCTTCCTCGCTATTTTCAGAGAAGATATCCGCTACAGCACTTCTCTCAAGTTCGCCTTTAAGGTTACCTTCCTCATCAACAACAGGAAGAGAGTAATCACAAGACATGGTGTCTGGCAGAACTTCTTCGATTACAGCGTCAGGCAACACCGCTGGCACTTCTTCGTAAATCTCTTCACTGAAATCATGCACTGAGGAATCTTCAACCGCATCTTGCAGGCTTTCTTGGGTCACTAAGCCCTGATAGCCGTCATCGGTCACGTGATAAGCGTAATCGTTTTTCAGCATCTTCATCTGAGCAAGAGCACCTTCAATGGTTTCCGAAGTAATGCGGTAGAGAGGAGGCTGCATCACTGTTTCTACAGTCAATGCTCGGGCACGGTTAACGTCTTTTACGAACGCTTCGACGTAATCATCGGCAGGGTTCAAAAGAATCTCATGTGGCGTACCTTGTTGTACTAACTCACCGTCTTTAAGGATTGCGATTCGGTCACCTAAGCGCAGAGCTTCATCCAAGTCATGGGTGATGAAAACAATCGTCTTATGAAGCTTTTCTTGAAGCTCGATAAGTTGATCCTGCATCTCGCTACGAATCAAAGGATCGAGAGCTGAAAAGGCTTCATCCATCAGCAAGATTTCAGCGTTAGTACACAGAGCTCGTGATAAGCCGACACGTTGTTGCTGACCGCCAGACAGTTGGGCAGGGTACTGATTACCGTAGCCTTTCAAACCTACAGTCTCTAACCATTCGTTGGCTTTCGCTAAACGGTCTTCTTTCTTGATGCCTTGAACTTCCAATCCGTATGCAACGTTTTCAACCACAGTTCGATGAGGCATTAGGCCAAAGCGCTGGAATACCATCGACATTTTATGACGACGGAACTCTTCCAATTCCTTAGTGTTGAGGCTCATTACATCAATGCCCTCAACCGTGATCTTGCCTTCGGTTGGGTCAATCAAACGGTTGAAGTGTCGAATCAAAGTCGACTTACCAGAACCTGAAAGACCCATGATAACGAAGATTTCGCCACGATTGATTTCGAGGTTTATCTCTTTCAAACCAACGGTATGGCCAGTATCTGCAAGAATCTCGTCTTTGTGTTGACCGTTCTTAACTCGGTTCATCACCGACTGCGGCTTAGGGCCAAACACTTTGAATAGGCCACTAATTTCTATTAATGGTTTAGTCATGTTTGAATCCTCCTAGGTGCGCATTGGTTCGTCGCGCATATGCCTGTGAAGCTCGGTCAAATAGAATCGCGAGGGTAACGATCGCAAAGCCGTTCATTAAGCCCAAAGTGAAGTATTGGTTGGTAATGGATTTAAGAACCGGTTGGCCTAAGCCTTTAACACCAATCATAGACGCAATAACCACCATCGACAGTGCCATCATAATGGTCTGGTTGATGCCTGCCATGATCGTTGGCATCGCGAGAGGAAGCTGAACGCCCCATAAACGTTGCTTTTTGCTCGCACCAAATGCGGTAGCGGCCTCAAGCACTTCTTTATCGACTAAGCGTATACCCAAGTTCGTTAAACGAATCACAGGTGGGATAGCGTAGATAACCACGGCGATCAGCCCTGGAATTTTACCGATGCCGAGTAGCATCACCACAGGGATCAAGTAAACGAATGCAGGCATGGTTTGCATAATATCAAGCATTGGCGTAACGATGGATTGAGCTCGATTGGAACGCGCCATCGCAATACCAATCGGGATCCCCAAAAAGATCGAAACCAAGGTACACACAGTGATGATACTGAGCGTTCGCATGGTGTCTTCCCACATTCCAAAGTAACCAATAAGAAGCAGAGAACCGACACACCCTAACGCCAGTTTCCAAGAGCGACTTGCGGCGTAGACAAGGCTGGTACACACGGCGATTACAATAATCCAAGGTGTTGATATTAGGAGTTTTTCAAACCAAACAAGGAAAGCAAGAAGAGGGTCAAAAAGGGATTCAATCAATTCTCCATATTCACGGGAAAAATCACGGTAAGCACCATCTAGCGCTTTTTTTATTGCTCGTAAATCAGAGCGTTCCATCTCAGGAAAGCTTGATAACCAATTGCTGTCGGCCATTTTATATCCTTATAGTTCGGAGTAACTTGTCCTTACCACTCGTTGAATATGAGTAAGAACAAGGCTCCGAATTATGAATAACATCAAGTATAGCGACGTTATTTCCGTTTTAGTGAAGTCTAGTTTTTGCTGAAATATCGCTAGTTTTAAAATCTAGCAGTTACAGCTCAGCTTCAATTTTCTTAGCGACTTCGTCTGAAACCCATGGGTGCCATACTTCTGGGAACTCGCTTAAGAAATGTATACTCGCTTCTTCACCATCGGCTTGGTTGTCTTCCATCCAAGCAAGAAGTGCGTTCATTTTGTCGTTAGTGAAACCACGTTTCGTAAAGTAGTCATACGCTTCCGGTGCGCGTGACGCGAAACTTTCAGTGGTGATCGTGTGGACAGGTGAAGGCGGGTACATGGTCGCTTTTGGTGATTCACAGCCTTCTTGAGTCGTACAGTTGATGAACTCTTCTTTATCAACGCCACTGCCAAAGTCGACTTTCACCATGTCGTACTTACCAAGAACCGCAGTTGGTGCCCAGTAGTAACCAAACCACCCCTCTTTGCGTTCGTAAGCTTTAGCTATAGATCCAGATAAACCAGCACTCGAGCCTGGGTCAACAATGCTGAAACCGCTCTCTTCTAGAGCAAGTGCTTCAAACAAGTTTCCGGAGCTGATCTGACAGTTCCAACCTGCAGGACAAGTATAGAATGCGGATGTATCTGGGTCTTCTGGGTGCTTGAACATGTTAGCGTTCTTACGTATGCCTTCGATAGTGGCCATTTCTGGGTATTGCTCAACGAGGTAAGCTGGAACCCAAAAGCCTTCTTCACCGCCATTGACCAATGCTTTACCAGCATAACGAAGACGTTTCTCTTCAACACCTTTATCAAGGGCATCTTTCAGGCTGTTACTCCAAAGCTCTGGTGCAACATCCGGTTGGCCTTTCTCAATCATCGACGTGCCGGTTGGCATTGTATCGCCAGGGATAAGTTCAGCATCACAACCGTATCCGTGTTCTAGGATAAATTGGTCAATATTGGCGATTAAAGTTGCAGAGTTCCAGTTCATGTCTGCGATTGTTACGCTGCCACATTCTCCAGCGTTAGCATGACCACTGGCTGCTGCTACTAACAAAAATAGGGAGCTTAACTTGTATTTCATATTGAGTTTCCTTTCTCTTTAATAATACAACCAAGCTAATCAAGGTCTGTTGACTAACTAAATTGCTCGATGGTGATCCTTGCCGTGCACTTGAATCATTTGAGCAGAAGTAGGATGGGTGAAGTTTGAATGGATAAACGAGTTAAATCAGTGCAGTGTGATTGACTCATTGATACATTCCATTTCAGCAGCCATCGTATATTTTGCCAAATCATTACAAATTAATCAAAAATCACCTCCATTTATAAGCCTAAGGAATATATCGACAAATGCCACCTTTGAGTCGATTTACATGGTGCTTTAACTATCTGTGTCACATTAACGCGAAAGTTAGACGTAGGGATGTTGATTTATAATGGGACTTAAAGGTGGTAAGACCATGATTTAGGTGTGTGAAATGCGTTGAATGGTTTTAAACATCGTATTTTTAGCAAGAATTTCGCCAAAAATAGTAAAAATTCATACTGGGTGAATTAGATCTAAGGCTAATAGAATAGTTGGCTGTTACGCTTTCCATATCAGCTAACAGACAAACACAAAAGTTACATCGGCATGTTTAAAAACTCGTTTTGGGACAGCTTATTTGTCAGGTTATCTCGAAGTCTAGTTGGAATAAAGGTCATTCGGTTGAGCTGTCTTACCAGCTCCTGAGCAAAGCTTGGAGCCTGTTTCATGTTCATCACACTGCCTACCAAGTTTATGCCTGGGGCTTCAAGGAGCTTTTTCGCTTGTTGTAGATGATGAGTGGAAGTTTCACCATACGCAATAACCATCAGTGTGCTGTCACAAGCACTAGCAACGGATTGAGTTGGAATATTCCCTTTATTGATGTTGAGTAGAGGCGAGGTATCAATCACTACTCGGTCGTACTTCTCTAACCATAGATTGACCACTTTTTTCAGCGTTGTTGGATCCTTATAAGCCAGTTTAGTCGAAGCCAATTGTGGCGCAGTAACACCCATGAATAGGCGCTGAGATTCAACATGCTCTATTAATTGACCTTGCTGATTGTCTTCTCGCATATTTAAATCTTTGAACGCCGGATTCAATAAGTTGAGATCGACATAAAGTGTAGAATGGCCCGCCAACAGAAAACGCTCAGCTAAGGCTGCTGCAATAGATGTTACCCCGTCACCTGAATGACAAGCCGTTACACAAATCGAATTGTGGGCGTTAAGCTCAGAAGCCAAATACAGTTGCTCGATTTCGGCATGGGTCGCTGAAATAGTCATCATAAAGCACCTATTAATAATATGGTGGTGGTAATTCGCAGTATGTCATCCAGTCCAACACGTGCTTTTTCGATAAAGCTTTCACGGCGATCTGGGATGTAAATGGTGTCGCCCGCGCGCAATACAGGCAGGTTGTAAATGTTGGCCGTTTTGCTGAATTCAACAAGGTCGAAGGTGCGAGCTTGACCTTGGCAGCAAGACATATTGACGATGGTAATTTTTTCTACGTAAGCATTATCGGTAGGGCCTGCTGCTTCTGCCAAGATATCCAAAATGGTCATGTTGTCGTTGAACACATAACGTCCCGGATTTTTAATCGCGCCAAGCACACGTACGGTTGTCTCTTTTGGTGTATCTAGCCAGTTTTTACCTTTCTCTGGGATATAAATGGTGTCGCCAGTGGTAACGTTTGGCAGCAAGGATTCATCACCAGTTTCAAAGTACAGTGATAGATTGAGTTTACTTACTTGAGAATAGGTTTTGTCGCGGTGTGTTACGCGAACATTGTGGATGTCGGCATCCTTGGTTGGGCCATCAGCTGCTGACAAAATATCAAGGAAGTGCATGTCTTTGGTGAAGCGGTAGCGACCGGGAGCATTCACTTGCCCAAAGATATAGATAGAAGCATCAGAGCTTTGACGAACCCATTGTGATTTGTTGTCTGAAGGATCTTGTGGCAAGTCATGAACCCGCACAATAGACCCTGCGCGAATTTGCGGCATTTGGTCACGGGGCGCGCCATTTCGGATGAAATCATCAAGGTTAAACACAACCAATTTTCTACCGGTTACTACTTCAATTTTTGATGTATCAGCACGCAGAGTCGGTCCGCCGACATGCGCCAGTAATCCCATAAAATTCATTTCATCTGACCATTCAATACGCCCAGGTCGGTTCACTTCACCAATCACGTTAACCGCTCTGTCTGGCGTAATTTTCAACCAAGACTTCTCGTTCATGTCGGTTTTCTCAGGAACGAAAATCGCGTCACCAGCTTTGATGCTCGGAGGATTAGAGTTAGGTAAGCCTTCAGTGTAAGCCGCTAAATCGAATTTAAGCACTCTGCCATCCGCTTTGATGACACGGATTTGTCGTGACTCTGCAAATCGAGTCGGGCCACCCGCATTGGCAAGGATATCCATAAAGGTCGCGTCTTTTTTGCCTTCAAAAGCACCAGGGGCAGCGACTTCACCCATCACGTAAACCATGTTCGCACCCGATTTAATCTCTTCTTCTTGTTTCGGAACAAAAATGGTTGAGCCGGGTTGCAGACTTGGCAACAAGCTTTTATCCCCAGAATCTAGGTAGCGCTTAAGATTGAACAGAGTAGGCGTGTTGTTTGAAATCACGCGAATTTGCTCGACGCTGGCATAACGAGTTACACCACCAGAACGCATCAGTACATCAACTAGGTCAGTGTTTTCTTTATAAGTAAATGAGCCAGGTGCGTTCACCTCGCCAAACACCTTGATGGCGTTGCGAGAATCCGCACTATCACCAGAGTTAGCAAGTTTTGCTGCATCAAACTCTTGTTCGATATTACCAACAAGTGGGGAAGCTGGAACAAACAAAGAGTCTAACGATTGCAGTGTCGGTAGGTTAGCTTCGTCACCGGAATCTAGAAAACGTTTGTAGTTGAACTCTTTTTTGTCGGCACCACGTTTTAAGATCAGTTTGTCGAGCTGTGCGCCCGGACGTAAACCGCCAGCTGCATACAACGCCATTTGGATACTAGAACCCAATGCGAGCGTGTACTCGCCCGGTTGTTCTACATAGCCTTGCACGTAGATGATGATTTGCTGCTCTTTCACATACACTGAAGCGGTTGAAAGATCTTTATAAGCGGTTGCCAGCGATTCTAGAACGACTTTGTTAAGCTGTTCGCTGTCGTAACCTGCAACAAACACAGCGCCTACTTCAGGAAGGGTAATACGTCCACGCTTATCCACTTGGAACCCTGTGTTTAAGGTACTTTCACCGGGTACGTTAACTTGGATAAGGTCACCGACTTGAACCGCGTCTGAAAACTCGTCGTTAGCATTGACGACATTCGCAAAGCATAACGATAGGGTGATGATAAAAGCGATCAAGGATTTCATAGTCCACCTCCCATTTTCTCGGCATTCTTAGGCGAGATAATTTCGATACTTACTCGGCGGTTCGTTAAACGCGTGCCGTCAGATTCACCCTCAAAAAGAGGAACGGTTTCGCCAACAGAGACGGCTTTGATTCGTTGAGCGCCTAGTCCAAAAATAGTCAGGTAGCGTTCGACTTGTTTCGCTCGTCCAAGTGCTAACTTATCGTTATATTCTTCGGCACCCGTTGCATCAGCATGGCCGGTAACAACAAGGTCCAGAGATTTGTGTTCTTTAAGTAAAGTGGTTGCCTCGGCCAGTCTTCCCATATATTTAGGATTTACTTCAGTAGAGTTTTCCGCGAATTGGTTGTCAACATTAAGCAGGTCATACAGCTGTTCAATCACAGACAACTGCATACGGAATTGGTTTTCGTTTTTAGGCGGCTCACAGCGAGCTTGCGAAGTGACATAGTCAAGTTGGACTTCAAGTTCGTTAAGGCGTTTTCTTTGGATGACAAGGTCGTTGGCGGCATCCAGTAACAAACCGCCTTGCAGTTCTCGTGCGATACGATTTTGCTTTTCGATTGCTTGAACAACGGCAGCAGGGAAACACCAGCGCGCACCTTCTTGGATTAAGGCATCTAAATGTAGTTTTGCTAGTTGCCAATCGAAACGTAGTCCGTGTTCAGGACCAAGTGGCTCATCGGGCATGACAGGAGAGAAGTCAGAGTTCTGATAATTAATCGAGTCGTAACTTTCCGCCAAACCTCCGGTGCCTTGTTCTGGGTAACTTGTGCAACCCAGAACTAGGACAGACAGAGAAAGGGCTATGTAGTTTTTAAGTTTTTTCATGCCAACATCCTTTGTTTTTCTTTTTATTATTATTTTTAGTTACTTCTAGCTTAGTGGACCTTCATGAATTAGTTGGATTTTTTGAGTTAACAGGGATAGCGTGACCAATACGCAGCAGATTCATAATTTCAAGAGGCTGCCCCGTCACATTTTCGAGTCGCATATTGCGTTCGCGTTCAGTGAGACGTTTGAACATATAAACAATTGCGCCAACACCAGATGAATCTAAAAACTTAACTTGGCTAAAATCAACTTCGATTTCAGGGTGGCCATCGTTGGAAATCACATCGTCGATGTCTGTTTGTGCATCACGACTGCCTGCTGCATCCAAATCACCGAAAATAGAAAGTGTCAGTGTCGTTGTATTTAAATCAATCTTACGTAGTTCCATAGCGATATCTCCTCTTAAGTATGTATGGACAATTGCACTGAATGTGCCAACTTTTATATCGTTATTTTTCAGTTGGTTACATTCAGTGCGAATTGCCATCTCAAATTGAGAAAAGCCGTTTCTCAATTTGAGAATTAAAAACGGCGGAACATATGAGAGTTATAAATCATTAATTTAATGAATAAGTGCAAAGGTTAGATAAGGTTGACGAGTTGATCGCATCTTCTCGCAAAGATTGTCTAACGGCGTGTTAGAGCGCTTAGGATTAAAGGCATTTGTTGACCACTACAGATATTAATACGGAGCAGATGATGAGATTAACCAAACTGGCTTTAGCCACTCTATGGGCGTGTTCGCTTTCATCTCATTCATCCTATTTCCCGCCCGATCATTTGGTGCTTGCAAACTCCTATCAGCAAGGCATAGATGTTTCTGAATACTGGAAGAGCGAAAAACTTGATGGGATTCGGGCTCTATGGGATGGACAACACCTTTACACTCGCAATGGAAATCGCATTTACTCACCGAAGTGGTTTACGGAAAACTTACCTAAGGTCCATCTCGAAGGAGAGTTGTGGGCCGGAAGAGGCAAGTTCCATCTCGTTCAATCTACCGTTCTCGATCATACGCCGAGTGACACAGCATGGCGGCAAATAGATTTCATGCTGTTTGATATGCCAGGCTCCGCAGGAGATTATCAAAAGCGCTATTACAACATTTTGCACTGGGTAAGCGTGATTGGAGAGCCTCATGTCAGCTACATAGAACATATACCGATTCACAGTGAAGAAGCACTGTTCCATCAACTTGATAATGTCGATGAGCGTAATGGCGAAGGTTTGATGCTGAGAAAGATCACCAGTCGTTATCAAGCAGGCCGAAGTAATGACTTGTTAAAGCTCAAAAGGCATCACGATGCCGAAGCCACAGTTATGGGCTACAAAAGTGGGACAGGGAAGTACAAAGGGATGATGGGTTCAATTTTGGTTCACACAGAAGAGGGTGTGGAATTTTATATAGGCAGCGGGTTCAGTGACCAAATGAGACTTACACCGCCTGAAATCGGTAGCCGTATTACCTTTCGCTACAATGGTTTTACTCAAAACGGAAAACCCAAGTTTGCCCGCTTTGTTCGAGAGAAGAGTGAATATTAAGGCACATATGATCGATTGACCATTAAACGAAAAAGAGCCCTGAAAATCAGAGCTCTTTTTGTATTCGAAATTAGGGCGTGCGAATCTAACGAGAGCTAAATTCTAACTGTACGTCGTCGTCCTGATTGTGCATCCAGTGTAAGCGCATACCCAGCATAATCGCAGCTGATGTTAGACCGACAATGAAACCAACCCAGAAGCCGTGCGCACCCATAGGTTCAACAATCCAATCTTTCATTCCTAGAATGTAACCGATAGGAAGGCCAAGCAACCAGTAAGCTACGAAGGTAATGTTGAAGATTGAACGCATGTCTTTATAGCCACGCAGAGCACCTGCAGCGATAACTTGGATGGCATCAGCAAATTGATAAACCGCAGCGAAAATTAATAGTTGCATTGCCACCGCAATCACCGTTGTATTCTCGGTATACAGCAACGCCACTTGCTCTCTCAATAGTACGGTTGGCAATGCGGTCATTAACGCTGTCACTAGACCAACAACAATCCCGACATGGGTTGCTATCTTGGCACCTTCTGTGTTGTGTTGACCCAATTTATGTCCCACACGAATACTCACCGCGGCACCAATACTCATTGGGATCATAAATACCAACGAAGAGAAGTTAATCGCCACTTGGTGTGCGGCCACAACCAGTGATCCTAATGGAGCAACCAACAGGGAAACCACTGCAAACAGAGTCACCTCGAAGAAGATTGCGGCGGCAACTGGGAAGCCAAGTCTAAACAGACGAATTTGCGCTTTCAGTTGAGGTTTATGAAAGGTGCCGAAGATATTGATTTTTGCCAAACGCTTTGATGTTAAAACGTAACCGAACAGCAGAGCAAACATCACCCAATAGACGATGGCCGTTGCAACGCCACAACCCACGCCACCAAGCGCAGGTGCTCCCAGTTTTCCGTATACAAACATCCAGTTAAGTGGAATGTTTATCAGTAAGCCGATAAAGCCAATCACCATGGCTGGCTTGGTGAGAGACATACCATCCGTAAAACTTCTCAATGTTTGGAACAACAAAAATGCAGGAACCGCAAACATCACGGCATCCATATAGCCAATGGTCTTTTGCGCCATGAGCGGTTCAATGTCCATCCACTCCAGTATTAATCGCGTTTGAAAAAGCACACCAATGATCGGCAGGGAGATGACAAGTGCTAAAAAACCACCTTGTTGGATCTCAAACGGAATCTTTATTTGGCGGTCTGAGCCATTCAGCTGTGCAACAACAGGAACCAATGCCATTAACAACCCAACACCAAATAGAATCGAGGGAAGCCAAATACTGGCAGCAATGGAAACGGCCGCCATATCAATCGCACTTACCCCCCCAGCCATCACGGTATCGACAAAGCCCATTCCAGTTTGTGCGACGGATGCGATCAATACAGGGGTCGCAAGTTTGATTAAGTTTGAGGCTTCTTCTTTGTAACGATGCACAAATAACTCCAAATAAGAGAGATAATGAGAATAATAGTGTAGGAATGGGCATTCTGAAGGGAACAGAGGTATAGCGCTTAAGCTTCCACTGGACGAATCATAAAGAAATGTCACAATAACTGCTATGAAAAAATGTGACTAAAACAGCAAATAGGAAACTTATGTTTACAGGTATCGTTCAGGGTATGGCAACGCTGGTTGCAATTAACAAAAAAGAGCACTTTCAAACCCATATTATTGAATTATCGGATGAAATGATTAATGGCTTAGCAATTGGTGCTTCAGTCGCTCATAACGGTTGTTGCTTAACGGTAACGGAAATTTCAGGTAACCAGATTGCTTTTGATTTAATGCAAGCGACATTGCGATTGACGAACTTAGGCCAGCTGAATATTGGTGACAAAGTGAATGTTGAGCGTGCAGCTAAGTTTGGTGACGAAATTGGCGGGCATAGCATGTCTGGTCACATTACTCTGGTGGCTAATCTTGTTGATGTGATTAAGACAGAAAACAACCGCACGCTTTGGTTTGAGCTGCCTCAAGACTCAATGAAGTATGTGTTGAGCAAGGGCTACATCGGCGTTGATGGTTGTTCATTGACAATTGGCGAAGTGGAAGAGAACCGTTTCTCTGTACACCTGATCCCAGAAACGCTGAATCGCACTCTGTTTGGCGGCCGTGAAGTAGGCGACCAAGTAAACATTGAGTTTGATCCTCAAACACAAGCCATTGTTGATACGGTTGAACGTGTATTAGCAAACCAAAAACTGGGTTAGATTACTCTTGGTTTATTAATAGGGTGTTGATTCTATAAATACGCGATAAATAAAGCCGAGTGTTAAATTAACGTCGCACTCATCTAAAGAGCACCCTGGGTGCTCTTTTGGGTATTCGGTCGCTTTGATAGTGTTTACATCGTGCGTATTTTTATATCGTTAGCACTTTATATCGTTAGTGCGTTGCCTAGCTTAAATCACCAACGGATCACAGGTCAGAAGACTTGTTCATCGTCCGCATCAATCGACAAATTGATCCTGTCTCTGACTTCGTCGACCTGCATGTCGAGGTGAATAGCATTGCAACATGCTGGACAATCGTCGTAGAAATCTTGGCTTCCGTTAGAAGCATCAAGCGTTATGCTGATGGCATGCCCACAATGCGGGCAGGAGACATGTTTCTCTGTGTATTTACGCATGGCGAACTCTCCTCACTGTAACTGATACCAATCGTAGTCGGTTAAATCGATCGTTGAGCTATATCGTTCCTAGTAAATCGCTGTTAATTGGTAATACTGTTCATTGATACTAAACAGCCAGTATCTTCTTAATGCATGCCTCTGTTTGTGCTAAGTACTTGCCACCAAATTGATTGCAGTGATTAAGAAGATGGTACAAGTTGTAAACGTCTTTACGATCATTATAGCCAACGTCTAGTGGACTGACGCTTTGGTAGCCGTCATAAAATTCTTGTGGGAACCCTTGAAATAATTCAGTTAACGCTAAATCACATTCATGATCCCCCCAATAGCAAGCAGGATCATAACAGATGGGACCAAAGGCAGAGTTAGCGACATTACCGTGCCAAAGATCACCATGAAGCAAAGAAGGTCGAGGGTTATGTCCGGAAAGTTGCATGTTGACGATATCGACGATTTCATCAATATTGCCAAATTCAATGCCTTTCTCCTTCAGCAGTTGCAACTGGAAACCAATGCGTTGCTCTGAGAAAAAACGCCCCCATTTCTTATGCCAAGGGTTGGGTTGAAGGGTACTGCCGATGTAGTTGTCTTGATCGTACCCAAACTCTTTTTGCTCGCCCCATTGGTGAAGCATCGCGAGTTGCACGCCAAAGTCAAAGCTGTTATTGCCTGTTGCAAGCGGTTTGGTTGCCAAGTAATTGAGTATAATAAACGAGCACTCTTTGGTTTGCCCAATCAACACCAGCTCTGGTACGAAAACGCTGCAAGTTTCTCTAAGTAGACTCAGGTTCTCAGCTTCAATCTCAAACTTAGGCAGAAATTCACGCTGATTCACCTTAACAAAGTAACGTTCATTACCATCGCTGATCATATAGCAATCGTTAATTTCACCTCCGGACACTTTAGTACGTTCGGTGATCTGGAAATTGAACAAAAGTGTGTCAGAAAGCTGTTGAGAAATGGCCTGCCACATAGGAAACCCTCAAAGACTGTTGGATTGAATTACTGCCTGTTTATTAGCAATAGTTTAGGATAAATCTGAGTAATTTATAGACGCATTGGTCAATGTTCTTGGTTCTTGCATAATTCAATATCGATAAATTCGTTGATTTGTGACATTGAGCGGTTTCAAACTCATTGAAAAGCAAACATAAAGTACAATTTCAAGATGGTGAAATGGCATTCTTAATCGAAATGGGTTTGAGTTGGATAACTTGGTATGTCGCAGTGACTGGGTATGGATTGTGTTTCCATTTGAAAGCGCCATTAAGCTCTCATTAGAGCTATTTTAATCAATTATTTAGCAATTAAGTGATGACAAATCGCTCCATTTACATAGTATTAGGCAAATAAGAATTAAATATGCTCTAGAGCGTAAACGGAGATTTATTGTGGTTGTAGAAACCGATGGTTATTTAGCCTTAATCGAGCACCTTTCATTTAATCTGAGTATTTTCACTAATAGTAATGGTGATACAGGCAATGAGAGTATTGAAGACATCATCACTGACATGATTTCAACCAACATTATGGCGATTTTCGAGCAAAATCCTGAGCTGCATTCGAGCGTTCGTTTTCAATTATTAAAAGAAGCGGATGCGGTGATGGCGGATTTAGGTGAAGTGTTGGCCGGTGTATGGGCTAAGAAAGCAACCAATGAGCAAATAGTCTTTTTGGATGAATATATTGCTTTAGTGAAAAATCTGTTTGATACGGCCGTTGCCAAATACGACTAGGTTCCCACTGTCGCATCATGCACGCTTACTTAGACTTATAAAACTAGCAGAGAACGTGCAACATATCGCTATAAACGCCTAAATTGCCAAAATTTGGAAGCCCAATAGGGGTTATCCAACCTCGATATAATGACACCTTTCGATGTCGACGCATGTAGAAATTGGTGGTTACCCAAATAGACACCGACATGTCTCACTCGTGGTGACGTTTTGAAAAAAACCAAATCGCCACTGATAGCATGACTATAAGCAACTTCGACACCTTGTTTACTTTGATCTTTTGTCGTTCTTGGCAGTGCTTGTTGCGTTGCATTTTGCACGGCAATTTGAACAAACGCGGAGCAGTCCACTCCTCTAAATGATGTCCCACCAAAATGATAAGGTACGCCTTTCCACTGCTCATAGACATTCATATACGCATGGGTCGTTAATTGTTCAGATCTTGATAGAGGCTGTTGTTTCGCTTGATTCAACTCAGACGAAGGCGGTGCTGAGCTGCATGCTGCCAATGTGGTGTACATCATGGTCACTGTCAGCACTTTTCTTAATTTCATGCGTAACTCGTTTGACAAAAAAACTGAAATAAAAATGTAATCAAGGGCTTCTAGTATACCGAACAACTAAAGGATTTCTCTTTTTCGTCGTCAAATTGGACCTTACATGCCTGACACAAGTTTACCACTAAACCCCTCACGTTATACATTCTCGCTCATTCAAACCGTTAGTGCTGTATTTATCTCGATTCTATTGCTTGTCAGTTTTCTATCTATGGTCAGTATCAGAGGGGTTGATCGAGTAGGAGGCCATTTCGATGCTTTATCAGAACAAGCACTGCCGCTCGCACTGCATAATGCTCAATTAACGCAGAGCGTGTTAGAGCAAGTCAAACTGCTGACTTACAGCACACAATCAACGGACCTAGAGGCACTGAATGCGATTAGGGCTTCTATCGATCAACTTGCCAAAGAGAGTAAGAGCACGCTAGAGCAGTTACTTTTTATCTCTCAGTCTTTTCCTGATGCGATTTCATTAGAGCAAAAGCAAAGCCTGATAGATGATATGGCGCAACTGCAACAAGTGACCCACACAGTACTGTTGGCGCAAATTGACATTCAAAGTACCCAGAATCTCATCGACAGTAAAATCAGCGAGTTTCGTTACGGTGTTGGATCTATTGGGCCTGAAATGAATCGAATTAGCTCCTTCTTGGTCGAAGACAACCCAGAAGCGAGTGATGCTGCTAACCGATTCACATCCAGTGCGTCAGCGATGGCCAATACTTTCTTGATGTTGATGATGCAATCTGACGTGGGTAAAGCACAAGATGAATACCGCCAGTTGAGAAACCGTATCGCAGGGCTTAACTTGGCTTACAGTGATTTTGCAGATTGGCATCCAGACATTGCTGAATTCGCCAGTTTAACAACACCTTACCAAATGGTGAAAGAGGGCTTTACCGAACAAGGGGTAATCAAGCACATTCTCCTGAAACTAGAGCTGGCTAAGCAGCAAGAGCTGAACCTCGCACAAGTGATTACCTTAGCTAATACCCTTATCAATACACTGAACGAGCTGTCTTCGACCGCTTCACTACTGATTGACGAGAGTGAGCTGGTGGTCAATCAAACCATTACTAGCATTGATCGCGTATTACTGATTAGTAGCTTGGTGATCGCATTGATCATCGTGATTTCCTGGATAACGCTACGCCGCTGGATGAATAAAGGCCTGAATAATATCACTCAGCAATTGAGTTTACTCGCTGAGCACGATTTCTCTCTGCAAAATGATCTACGCGGACCACTAGAGTTACAGGTTATTACTTCAAAGCTCAATACTGTCGTTGATTCAACAGCAGACTCTGTTCGTTTGGTGACACGCAACAGTGAAACACTGTACCAGACGGCTGAAGTGAGCCATGACGCGGCAGAAAAAACCAATTCAAGCTTAAATGAGCAGAATGAATCATTGCAGAATATGATCACCACAATTACTGAGCTTGAAGCTTCCATTGGTGAAATTGCGCGTATTTCTAACGCATCCAACGACGATGCAGAGGCCGCAGAAGATGAGTCCGCTGCGGGCAGTCAGGTTGTCGGCCTGAACCAACAACGATTGCAAGCTTTGGAGAAGTCTCTTAGCATTAACGAAGCATCAATGGCCGATCTCGATAGTCGAGTCAAGCAGATACGAGAAATGGTCGATGTGATCAGTGGTATCGCGGAAAATACCAACCTGTTGGCTCTGAATGCGGCCATTGAAGCGGCACGGGCAGGAGAGCAAGGTCGAGGTTTTGCGGTTGTTGCCGATGAGGTTCGAAAATTAGCCAGTGGCACCTCGCAACAGACGACCAATATTCGTAATATGATGAATGAGCTGGTGGCGGCGGCTGATCGCTCGCGGACGTCTGTGACTGAATCACGAAGTGAAATGGCGAGTGCACTGCAAACCAGTGGTGACGTTAAACAAGCCTTTGAAAAAATCGAAGTCTCAATTAGCCAAATCAAAGGCCGCGTTGAACAAATTATGGTCGCGACAGAGCAACAAGCGCGTGCAACAGTTGATGTAACGCGCTCTATCACACACGTTTCGGAGCAGGGTGAAAATACCAAGTTGCAGCTTGAATCGATGATCAAAAGTTCAGAGCAAGTCGCCGAAATAGCAGGCCATCAACAAGCGATGCTTCACAAGTACCAATTTGGCGCAGAAAAATAGAATCGGACTATTCATAATTATTGGTCATTTTATCGAGTAAAATAGCGTCAACCAGAGGCAGCGCTTGAGACTCTGCCTTTTATTTTTTGTTATACCAATCACAGTAAGTAAGAGAGCAGAAATAACCCAGGAAAAACTTGAGAAGCAAGACGGCTCATTTCGACAATAATTTTCGATAAGTAGTTATTCTACAATTAAAAAATCTAACGCAGTTATCGAGCGTTTTAACAAGCTAGGGTGACAAGTTATTTACGACGATTAGTATTATACCTAAACGGCTGTGTGAGCAACTTATCCAGTCGCTGCTCTTTCGCATCTTTTATCTCTGGAATGCCAATCAGAACGTTATCGTGACCAAGCTTTGGTTGGTCTCGATAGGTGTTAAAGCCGATGTCCCACACAGAAAAGAAAAAACCAAAATTTGAGTGTGTTTCTTTCACTATCACCGAATGATGAACGCGGTGCATGTCTGGCGTTACAATCACCTTTCTTAACTGCTTGTCCACCCACAGCGGCAGGCGCGCATTGCTATGATTAAACATCGCACTGGCATTCAGAACAATTTCAAATATCACGACAGCTATCGCAGGAACGCCGAGTGCGATCACCAAACTCACTTTGATGAGCATTGAAAGAATCATCTCAATAGGGTGAAAACGAGTACCGGTTGTGACATCGATATCTAGGTCTGCATGGTGAACTCGATGTAACTTCCATAGCCAAGGAACCCGGTGAAACAGCATGTGCTGCAGGTAAATAGCGAAATCTAACAGCAGCACACAGATCAGAATGGTGAGTTCTTTAGGAAGTGACAGGGTATTGAACAGACCCCATTGGTTCTCTTGTGCAACGAACGCCGCTTGGAATGCTGCAATAGGCATTAGAGTCGCCAATAGAAAGCTATTCAAAGCGACTAGCGCGACGTTGTTTACCCAGCGAAACCTCTTATTTTGAGTCAGTGTTTTACGCGGGAAACGGTATTCCCAAAGCGCACACAAACCAAAAACGACAATAAAACAAACCAGGCGAAGCAACGATGGGTCTTGCATAAGAATTCCTTCTATCATTATCTAGCCACTGTAAGTACAATCGTGCCACTTTTCTAGAGCTATCTATCGTTATTATCCATGAGAATCCACGCTTTTCACCGTCTATACCAACATCGCTTGTCTCTTTCTACCAAGCCGTTTAATGCGCGCGGCTGTAAAGTGGTACGTTGTGAATACTGTAAAATCAAACAAGACAGCTGTATCTGCGAACACCAACCTGACATCGATACGAATGTCGCGACTATGTTGATCTTATCAGACAACGAAATATTAAAACCAAGTAACACGGGTCGTTTGATTGTAGATACGGTAAAAGACAGTCATGTCTACCTTTGGCATCGCACTGAACCCAACTCCGAGATGTTGGACGTTCTGAAAGATGAGCAATACCAACCTGTGATTGTTTTCCCTGAAGATTATACCGATGACAAAACTCGGGTGGTTCAAGACCTTCCACAGATACGAGAACGGAATAAAAAGTTGCTGCTAATTTTCATTGATGGCAGTTGGCGTGAAGCCAGACGTATCTTTAGACGCTCCGAGTATCTACAAGATTTACCAGTATTATCCATCGAGCCTGAGTCTGTTTCTCAGTACATGATGCGCAAGTCAGACAATGACCAACATCTTTCTACCGCAGAAGTGGCCAGCTTAGTGTTAAAGCAAGCGGGTGAAGAGGCGGGTGCAAAAACGTTACAGCTTTGGTTTGAAGCATTTCGTGAAAGCTACATGCTAAGTAAGACGCGCTATAAGTCAGACCCGACCAAACCGAGCCTGAATGCATTCATAGAGCACAGCAAAAGTGAGAGATCTCTCTAACCTTTATCTGCTTTGTGCTGACTTGTTGTTCAAACAAACTCGAACGCAAGATAAGTTTGTTATCCATCACAGTTTGTAGGGGGAGTGTTATGGATAATGCTCACATGCTGTTTGATTTATACCAATCGTAGTCAATAATTGGTCACCCTAGCTTGTTAAAACGCTCGATAACTGCGTTAGAATTTTGATTGTAGAATAACCACTTATCGAAACTTCTTGTTGAAAAGAGTAGCCTTTTTCCTGCGCTATTTCTGAACACTTACTTACTGTGATTGGTATTAAAAATTGACTGTTTTATTTAGAAATTTATTTGCCCGAATTTAGGGAAGAATTGGAGAGATGTCATGTATTACGGCTTCGATGTTGGCGGTACTAAAATCGAATTTGGTGCGTTTAATGAGAAACTTGAGCGAGTAGCAACAGAGCGTGTTCCAACGCCTACCGATGACTATCAACTATTGCTTGATACGATTGCTGGCTTGATAAAGAAATATGATAGCGAATTCTCTTGCGAAGGCAAAATTGGACTTGGTCTTCCGGGCATGGAAGATGCGGATGACGGCACGATGTTGGTGGTTAACGTACCCGCTTCAAGCGGCAAGCCAATGCGCAAGGATTTAGAAGCGATGATTGGTCGCAGTGTAAAAATTGAAAACGATGCGAACTGTTTCGCGCTTTCTGAAGCATGGGACGACGAACTTAAAGATGAGCCTTCCGTCGCGGGCCTTATTTTAGGGACGGGGTTCGGCGGCGGTCTGGTATTCAATGGCGCTGTATTTTCCGGTCGTAACCACGTAGCCGGTGAAGTCGGCCACATGCGTCTTCCGCTCGATGCGTGGCTGCATCTTGGTGATAACGCACCGCTACTAAGTTGTGGCTGCGGTAAAAAAGGCTGTTTGGATAGTTATCTATCAGGTCGTGGCTTTGAATTGATTTATGAGCACTACTTCGGTGAGAAGAAAAAAGCGATCGAAATCATCCAAGCGTATAATGAAGGCGAACCAAAAGCAGCTGAGCACGTAGACCGTTTTATGGAACTATTGGCTATCTGCTTCGCAAACCTATTTACCACACTAGATCCACATGTCGTTGCTCTGGGTGGCGGTCTTTCAAACTTCGACCTGATTTACGAAGAGATGCCAAAGCGTATCCCTAAGCATTTATTGCCTGTCGCGAAATGTCCTAAGATCATTAAAGCGAAGCACGGTGATTCTGGCGGCGTACGTGGTGCTGCATTCCTTAACATTAAGTAATTCGTTTATTTAAGGTCAACACGCCCTAGCGAATAGCCAGTTAAAGATACAAAAATGCCGCAATCTCGAAAGAGGTTGCGGCATTTTTATTGTTCAATATTTTTTGCTAGAAGCTATTTCTTCTTTTTACCAACACCAAGGTTGTCTTTTTGCTTCAACGTCAGCTTAGTAAAGCCAAGCTTGCGGAAGTAGTTATCTTGGTAGTTGCGAACAGCTTTAGTGTCTGAAATCAACTCAAGCTGCTGCTCGGTTTTTAGGTATTCAGAAATGTCGATTCCTTCAGCTGCAGCAACAGCTTCTTGAATGGTGCGGTGTTCTTGCTTTGAAAACAGTAACTCTTTGTCTTCATCTTTGTAAGTGTACAGAATGGTACGAGCCATGGTGCTCTCCAATAGAATTATTACTTTGCGCGCACTCTACATAAAAACCGTACGTGGCTCAAGGTAATGGTAGTAAATCTTAAGATTATCGCGTTCAACACGCCCTAATTAGTTAGCGGTTTCTCATCTCAAAGTGCTTACGCTTTTACTTGCAGCCATTAGCATCATTGATGAGTGCGAACCGCAAGCCTCTGACTATCAAACATTATCTTATTAGACTTCAGAGGCAAAGGTAGAAACTACACGCGACCCTGCAGCGGGATAATCGTTACGGTCTCGCCAACTTTTACTGTATCAACCGCCGGGGAAATTTCGATCAAACAGTTTGCTTCGCTCATTGAACGTAGAATGCCCGAACCTTGTTTACCGGTCGTTTTTACTTCAAGCACACCTGATTCATTCATCGAGAATACGCCACGGCTAAATTCAGTACGACCTTGGCGTGAACGCAATTGTTCGGTGGCTATTGCGTTCGCTTTCACGGGCATCCAGTTCGTTTGGCCTTGAAGCTTGCGAATTGCTGGCTCAACAAAGTTAATGAACGACACCATTACTGCAACTGGGTTACCCGGCAAACCAAAGAAAGGTTTGTTTTCAATTTTACCGTAAGCCAATGGGCGACCTGGACGCATGTTGATACGCCAGAAGTTGATTTCACCCAACTTATCTAATGCAAGCTTAATGTAATCGGCATCACCGACAGACACACCACCAGACGTCAGTACCATATCGGTTTCTAGAGATGCAGAATGAAGCACATCGACCATCTTTCGTTCGTCATCTTCAATGATGCCGTAATCGACAATGTCACAGCCAAGCTTTTGCAGCATCCCGATAATAGTAAAGCGGTTAGAATCGTAAACAGAGTTTGGTTTCTGCTTTCTCCCCGGTGCTTGAACTTCATCGCCCGTAGAGAACACGCCCACCTTAACCTTACGTAGAACAGGGCAGGAGCCAAAACCGAGTGAGGCCATCATACCCATTTCCGCTGCTTCGATGCGTGTGCCGCGAGTAAAGACAGGTTGACCGATCTTTAAGTCTTCACCTGCCAGGCGGACATTTTGACCAACCGAGATTTTGGCATTAGGGAAGCTCACTTTGTCACCATCTTGAACGGCTTGTTCGCGCATCACGACCACATTAACGCCTTCTGGCATTGGTGCACCAGTCATGATCTTAACCGCTTCACCTTGCTGAACGGTTTGCTCATAGCTATGACCCGCCATCACTTCAGCAACCAGTTTATAGCTATCCAATTCTAAATCTTCACTGCGAATTGCGTAGCCGTCCATTGCCGAGTTGGTGTTCTGAGGAACATTGATGGGTGAAATAACATCTTCAGCCAGCACGCGCCCGTAGCCTTGTACGAGATCAACACTTTCCGTGAGTTCAAGCGCGTCAATGCTATCAACGATCTTTTGTTGGCCTTGAGTCACGGTTAAGCCCGTTGGCGAAAACGAATCACAACAAACGGCTGGCACTGCGTCTTTTGAAGATGAGCATGCTACAGTTTGGCCTGCCTTTGAGGAGCGATCAAACGACTGTGCGTAATCGACGATGAAGTCACGAATCGCTTCTAAGTCGCTGATCGCCATTTGTGGCAGATCGGATTTAACTTGGCTGTCTGCCGCGATAGCAATAACGTTGTTATCGTTCGGATACAACCAAGGTTTGCCCACTTCCTCACGGTGAAGTTCAATTTTAGGAAAAGCGATGTTCTTACAGCCTTCAACCAAAATGAGATCAAGCGTGTTGGTATCAAAGCGAGTCAGCAGGTAATCGAAGTCTGCTTCGGCTTCAGGTGTTTCTGTCATCATTACATGGCGGTTGCGAGATGCAATGAGCATTTGGTTGGCGCCCGCTTTACGTAAGCGATAGCTGTCTTTTCCCGGTTTATCGACATCAAAGTCGTGGTGCGCGTGTTTGAGCACGCCAACCTTTAAATCAGCGTTGGTTAACAAAGGTAACAAAGCTTCAAGTACGGTTGTTTTTCCTGTGCCGCTGTATGCAGCAAAGCCCAATAGAGGAAGGTTAGGGCGTCGTTTTGAATCTTTCATTATTGAAGCGTTCCAAATTGGGTGAGTTCTTCGGGCGTGTTGAGATTAACAAAGCAGTTTGGCTCGTCGCTAAAGTCAACGTATTCGGTCACACACTCTTTATATAACAAGATAATTTTACGGTCGCCACGTTGTAAAAAGGCTTCGAGCGTTGGTAGAACACGTTTGTGGAACAGGGTGAATACCGGTTGCTTAAACTCGCCATCATGTGCTACAAGAATGTCGCTGTCTGCCTTGACCGCAGAGCAGAAACGCTCGACCAGATCATCACTGATCTGCGGGCTATCGCAAGGAACAAACCCGACCCAATCAGTGTTGGCATTCTTAAGACCAGCGTGAATGCCACCCAACGGGCCTGGATAATCTGGAAAGGAGTCAGAAACAACCGGAGCAAATGTTTGATAGCGCTCTAAGTTACGGTTGGCATTGATGGTAATCGTAACTTTTTGTTGTGACAGTTTGTCGATCACGTATTGAATAAGCGGGGAACCGTTAAGCTCAACGAGTCCTTTATCTTTTCCGCCCATACGGCTGGCTTGTCCGCCAGCCAAAATAACCCAACTAGTTTGTGTTGGAAGCAGCATAAATATTCTCTTGTGCTCTGTTTTTTGTAATAACTTGCAGCAGTGGAGACTCAGTCAACGTATTGTTTTTGATCCACCATTGCTTCTTACATAAGTCGGTCAGCGCGTTAGTTTGATGACTGGTAATGACTAAACTCGCGCCTCGCTGCAGAAGATCTTCGGCCATAGTGACCAATCTTTCAATCGATTCTTTGTCTAAAGAAGCACTTGGCTCATCCATTAGTAAAATGGATGGTTTAAGAATCCAAGCTCGTGCCATTGCTACACGTTGCCGCTCGCCGCCAGATAAAACTGAAATATGCTCATCGGCAAGGGTCTCTAAACCTACCATTCTTAGCGCATTAATTATTTGAGCTCGCTTGTCTTTTGGGCTCTCTTTAACAAAGCGAATGCCATAAGCGACATTTTGGTACACTGTGCCATCGAATAGATAGGGCGTTTGATGCAAGTAGATAATATCTTTAAATTTTTTTCGAGGAAACAAGTGCTGCTGCCAGCTTTGTGTCGGTGGTTGAATATTCCCTGAGCTAGGCTGAATTAATCCAGACAAGATTTTAAGCAGGGTTGTTTTACCTACACCGTTATCGCCCTTGAGGTAAATGGCATCATTAGGGCCGATAGACAGCTCTGGGATGTGAAATAAAACACGTTCTTTGTAGCGCATTGATATTTGCTGCGTTGTTATTTTTATACTCATGACAGCATTCCTAAGTTCTTAAATAGCCTTTTCCTCTCACACTGGAGAGAAAAAAGTTCAGGGCTAGCGCTAATGCTAATAGCACCATACCGAGCGCAACACCTTGGGCGAATGCGCCTTTATGGCTTTCCATCGAAATCGCAGTGGGAATATTTCTGGTCATGCCCATAATATTGCCCCCGACCATCATTGAACACCCGACCTCGGTAACGATGCGTGAGAAAGCAGCGATGACAGAGGCTAATAGAGGAAAGCGAGTTTCCCAAATTAAGGTACACGCAACTCGAGTCGTTGACACGCCGAGCGTACGCGCAGTTTCGACCGCACGGCGGTCACTGGCTTGAAGTGCGCCATGCATCATGGCGACTAATATAGGGAAGCAGATCAGCATTTGGCCTAAAATCATCGCTTTTTGGGTGAAGAGGAGTTGCCAATCCCCCAAAGGGCCTGAGCGAGATAACATGATGTACATCAGCAAGCCAATCACCACGGTAGGGATGGCTTGCAAGGTGTTTATTATCGATAGTAATGTCCACTTGCCCGGAAATTCAGTGTAGGCCAATAAGAAAGCCATCAGGATCGCGGGTATAACCACAAGTGAAATGGCGGACAAAGATACGCTGAAAGATACCGCGACGATTTGCCACAATTCATGGTCAAAACTCACTAATAAGTTCAAAGCATCAAGCGTTGTTTGCCATAAGGTCATGAAGTATCTCGTGTCTATTGATAATCAGTGTCTGTCGGGAGTGGTTCACGTTAATCATAGCTGATGCAAGCCACATAGGCCTGGATCAGCTTTGTTTAACTCTACGCTTGCTACAACGTTTTACTCTGCGCTCGCCACAAACAATTGTTTGCCGTGCAATTTAAATTCGTTGATCAGTTTTTGCCCTTTAGGGTTCACTAGCCAGTCACTGAATGCTTTTGCGGCTTGGTAGTTGATCTCAGGGTAGCGCTTTGGATTGACGAGAATAACTTGGTAAGGGTTAAAGAGATCCTCATCACCTTGGAAAAGGATTTTAAGATCCAGGTTGTTTTGATAAGCCAGCCAAGTGCCACGGTCTGTGATGGTATAGCCTTGCATTTCTGATGTCATATTCAGAGTCGGCCCCATGCCTTGACCCACGCTGCGGTAACCGCCAAAGTTTGGTTCCATTTTTGTTTGAGCCCAAATACCCAATTCTTTTTTATGTGTACCGGAATCGTCACCACGAGAAATGAACGTTGCATTGGTGTTCGCGATAGCGGTAAATACTGAGGTTATATTCTCTTGAGAAGCGATGTTAGCGGGATCGGTTTGTGGGCCCACAATCATAAAATCGTTGTACATCAATTTGCGAGGTAAAATACCAAAGCCTTGCTCTACAAAATTTTCTTCGGCTTGCGGTGCGTGCGTCATCACCAGATCAACATCACCATTTTCTCCCATGCGAAGTGACTTACCTGTCCCCGCCGCAAGAACGTCAACTTTAATACCTGAATCTTTTTCGAACTCAGGCAATAAGTAGTCCAGTAAACCAGAGTGGTAGGTACTGGTGGTTGTCGCAAGCTTGATGTGGCTCACGTCTTCAGCACTGCTGGCCGAGTAACTAACGATGGAAAGGGCAGCAATAGCTAAGGGAATCACTTTCATTATTATTATGTCCATTCTTTGATAAATTAATGACATGCTTACAATTTTAAGGGAGTGACTTAGAGCATGTACACAGATATTGATTTTGTCATTTTAAATTGCAGTAAAGCAATATTCATGCCAGATGATCACTATCAAGATTATTGCTATCCAAATCGATTGAATGCTATTAATCCAGATAAAACCGCTAATCCGGATAAAATAGCGCTATTTGGTTCGATAAAATGGCGGGTAGTTTGAGCTAGGACAAAATGTCGCACATTGCCGCTGTTGTACTAAAGTTTAATTGGTACACTCTGTCCCAAATTCCCCATCGGTGTCCATTATGTCTTTGCCTAGTTCAAATCTCTCTCATCTCCACCCTAGTACATCAACTCAATATCAGGCGTTTTCTGTGTTAGTGGTTGACGATGAAGTAGGGATGCAGGCTATTCTTAAGAAAGCACTGGGTAAGTACTTTAGCAAGGTTTCTAGTACTGGTTCCGTAGAGGATGCTGAAACCTTGCGTTGTAATGAGCACTTCGATTTAATCGTTCTTGATATTAATCTGCCAGGTCGCTCTGGTATTGAATGGGAAGAAGTGTTTAACGACCATGACAAACGCACCGACGTTATTTTTATGACGGGCTACGCTGATCTCGAAATGACCATCTCAGCGCTTAAGTTAGGCGCATCTGATTTTATTCTCAAGCCTTTCAACCTAGAACAGATGATTCAAGCTGTTTTACGTTGTATGGACAAGCGCCTAGAGCAACGCATGCAATATGCATTGCAACGTGATGTTAGCCGCCATATCAAAACAGAGCTTATCGGTAATTCAGAGCAAACCCAACAACTTAAGTTACTTATTAGCCAATTTGCACCATCCAAGGCGTCGGTTCTGATTGAGGGCGAGTCGGGTACAGGTAAAGAACTGGTTGCGCGTGGCGTGCATGAAGCAAGTAAGCGTGCAGGACCATTTGTACCAATTAACTGTGGCGCAATTGCTCCAGAGCTTTTAGAAAGTGAACTCTTTGGGCACATGTCCGGTGCATTTACTGGTGCGAAAAAAAACAGAGAAGGCCTATTTAGAGTGGCCAGTGGCGGTACTTTATTTTTGGATGAAATTGGCGAAATGCCACTGCCAATGCAGGCTGCGTTATTACGTGTCTTAGAGCAGCGTACTATTCGACCAGTAGGTGGCGAAAAAGAAATTTCTGTCGATGTACGTGTGGTTACTGCGACCAATCGAAACCTGCAACAAGAGGTCGACAGCGGTAAATTTAGACGCGATCTGTTCTACCGACTCAATGTGCTTAAGATTGATGTTACCCCTTTGAGAGAGAGACCATCCGACCTAAAGGAACTGGTTCCCTATTTTACGCGGTTATTATCACGTGAACTTAGCATGCCGCTCCCTAGTTGGGCACATGAAGATATCTTGGCGATGAATGAGTACGAGTGGCCGGGTAATGTACGTGAGCTTAAAAACTTAGTGGAAAGATGCATTCTTTTGAATAAGCCCCCCGCTCATTATTGGCGAGAGCTTAGTGGCAGTACGGCATCGTCCAACGTTTCAGTGACGGCGTCACCGAATGCCGACACGGTCAATGCCAATAATGAGACAGCTGCGGGCGAAGGATATCCGAACTCTTGGACGCTCAAAGAGGTCGAAAAGGCGCACATTGAACAACTTGTTCGCTACCATGATGGTAACAAATCGGCTGCAGCGAGAGATCTTGGCGTTGCTCGAAAAACACTAGAGCGTAAATACAAAGACTGGAATACCGAAGGTTCTGATTATGCCAATTAGCCATTGTTGGTGGTCAAAGTGGGTATTTCGGTTTAAAACCATGGTTCGTTATCGGCTGTTGTTTCTGACCTCTGCGCCGATCATTTTAACCTTGTGTGCACTTGTCGCCATTACCCTATATTGGTCTATTCACTATACTTGGCAGGAGGCGCTTATTGATGTTGATGAGCGCCTGTATGTGGCCGATAACAGCATTCATCTTATTCAAAAGCAGCAAACTTACAACGTTCGTGCGTTTGCTGAGTCTCATCAGTTTCGCACCAAACTCGCCAGCAACCCTTCACAAGAACAACTGACGCATTGGGTTGCTCGAAATAAATCCCGCTATCAGCTCGATTTTTTACGTTGGCGTAGTGTGGATAGCGTAGAAAATCAGCATGAGTATTTACGTTTGGCAGATAAATTGTCGTTTTTCAGTGTTCTTAATCAAAAGGAACTCGACAGCCTAGGTCGAGAGCTGGTGAATAAAGCGGAAGTGGCGATGCTGACTGAGCAAGGTGTCGAGACTCGTGGTTTAGTCAGTCGAACCATTGTTTCTATTCTGGATGAAAATGATCGTGTAATAGGGTTTCTTGATGGCGGGGTCCTGCTTAATAACAGTACTCAATTAGTCGATAAAATCAGTGATCTAATCTATCCGCAGCGTGAGGGTTTTAATCGTCGTGTTGGCACTGTGACCGTGTTTCTCGACGATCTACGGGTGAGTACTAATGTGCCTCTCAGCAGTAAACACAGTGAAGGACGCGCAATCGGCACGCGTGTTTCCAATGAAGTTCGTCATAAAGTCTTAGATCAAGGCGAACAGTGGTTAGGCAGCGCGTTTGTTTACGACGCTTGGTACATTACGGCTTATCAACCGATTCACGACCAATCTGATAACGTGATTGGCATGCTCTATACAGGGTATTTGGTTTGGCCGTTAATACAAACCTATGTGACTCACCTTGGCGAAATCGTTTTCACTATTATGTTGTTGTTAGTGGCTTCAGGCTTGATCGTTCACCGTGGCGCTCGTGATCTTTTCGCCCCTATTGAGCGGATTCATAAGGTCATAAAGCTGGTGCAAATGGGACAAGACAAGCGAATTGGTACGCTTGGGCTAGATGATCAACATGAACTTGCTCTGCTAGCGACGCAATTCGATAAAATGTTGGATTTGCTGCATGAACGCAATCAGGAAATTCAGACAGCCGCGTCAGAGCTTGAGTGTAAGGTACATTCGCGTACCGCCAGTTTAAAAGAGAAAACCGAGGAGCTTGAGCTCCATATTAAGCTCCTTAATCAAGCAAGAGACAAGCTGGTGGTCAATGAAAAACTCGCGGCACTGGGTGAGCTAACGGCCGGTATTGCACACGAGATCAATAATCCAACGGCCGTGATTTTAGGTAATGTCGAGCTGATGAAGTTTGAGTTGGGCGATGACATCAGTAGAGTCGACGAAGAAGTTCACGCGATCATGGAACAGATTGACCGAATTCGAAACATTACCCGCAGCCTTTTGCAATACAGCCGGCATGGCGGTGTTCAAGACGAAGTGACATGGCATCATATCAACCCAATCGTTGATGAGAGTATTACACTTGTAAAAACAGGCGCGAAGAAAAAAGGCATAGTCTATGTTTCCGAGCTGAATGCGAAAACGTCAGTCGAAGTTAACCGCAACCAACTGCTACAGATTCTGGTTAACCTCCAGATGAATGCCATTCATGCGATGGACGGACAAGGAACGTTGACTATCATAAGTGAGGATTGGATTGAAAATGGCGTATCTCACGGGGCGATTATTCATGTTCAAGACCAAGGCTGTGGTATCAAAGAAGAGCAATTACAACGTATCTTTTCCCCTTTTTATACCACGAAAAGGGACGGTACCGGGCTCGGTTTATCAGTCTCTCAAAGTATTTTAAGCCAAATTGGTGGTGAGATAAGAGTGGAATCTGAAGTCGGTAAGGGAAGCTGTTTTAGTATCTACCTACAACAGAAAGCCACACCGCAGTTGTTGGTGTCGAATCTTTGAGTTCAGGCTGGGCACTCAGTCATGTTGGTGGCATTGTAGTAATACGGTGAATTTGCTCTCTAAACAGACCTGAGCCGTTGCTAAACTGGCGTGAAGCGTTACCACTTACCTATCCACCAACACCTCAAGCACGCAACACCAAAGCACCTCCGAAATAAGAGGTGCTGATGGATAGGTACCCTAATGATTAAGGACTAATTGCTAAAGACCTCGAACGTAAGACCTTACACCGACCCGTTAATGCGCGGTCACCGATATTTTCGGCGGGTTGATATTGTGCTTTTTAAACTCTTTCATGACTCGTAGGGTGATGTCGGTTTCAAACAACTTTTCATAAGCGGTGTCCACGACATAAGCTTTGCACGTCAATTGTATTGCGAGGTAGTTATCGGTAATCGTCTGCTTCACCAAAACCGTCACAGGCTTGGGTAAGTGGATGTAACGGCTTGATGAGGCCGCTTCCTGTATCAGATCACGGGCGAGGGTGATGTCCTCATCCATACCTACGTAAAACGGAATCACCACCTGCATATCCAACGCGCCATAGTTACCACTGGTGGTTACTTCGTTTAAGAACTTGTTGTTCGGAATCGTGATGATGTCGTCGTTCAAAGTTCTCATACGTACCGAGTGTAAACCGATTGTAATAATGTCACCGTAGTTACCTTCGAACGTGACACGGTCACCGACTTGGAATGGTCTGTCAATCATTACGGTGATACCCGCGATGAAAGAGGCTGCCAAGTCTTTAAGTGCAAAGCCAACCGACACCGCCAGGGTACCGCCAATTAGAGCCAAGATTTGGTCGTTGATGCGGAAACTCATCATGAACACGATAAGACCAGTGCTCACGTATATGAAGAACTGCATGAACGATTGAAGCTTTTGCAACAGCATTCGATATTGAACAAACTGACTACCAAAGCTAGTCACCATTGAGTTGATGAACTTCAATAATAGCCACATCGCTCCAATGACGATGATAGAGAACAACACGCCACTCCAACGCACTAGACTCGCAATCTTAGAAATGTTTTCTACATTAGCTAACTCTTCTGTCGCATAAGTCGGGAAACTTACCGCTGTCGCCAAGCCAACAAATAATAGGACAAATAACTTCTTCATTTTATTTCACCCTTCATTTTACTTCACTAGCAGATGTTGACGGTCGAGAACGTTAGTAATATGGCGGAACCAGTGTTCGGAAATTCGAGCCTTTTCCTCATGCCAACCAATATAGCCACGGCTTTCAAAATAACGCAGGATCCCGGTGATCTCGGCGGTGCTCAGTTGGGTACATTCAGATAAGATTTCAGGTGAGAATGGGGTTGGTACGATTTTTGTAAATCTGGCTTTTTTCCAACCAGAAAGTCAGCAGGCGATAACGTCAACGGCTGGCATGAATTAAAGCCTTGTGTATGGGCGATGATAGAAGGTTGCACGGTCTATTTTTTCCTCGAAAATAGACGATATGTTCGCTGTAAACATAAAATTGAAAATGTGAGTCAGCGCAAACTATGATTTAGTTAGGTCGTCACTCATTTAATGGCCAGTAATTGCAATCAATACTTGCAGTTAAAGCCTTGAACAAGTAACGTTGCGGCGTTTTTCACATTAAAAAGGTAAAGGCATTGATCTCCACAGCAAATATCACCCAACAATTCGGCGCTAAGCCACTTTTCGAAAATATTTCAGTTAAGTTCGGCGAAGGTAACCGTTATGGTTTAATCGGCGCGAATGGCTGTGGTAAATCGACATTCATGAAGATCCTATCTGGTGAACTTGAGCCAACGGCAGGTAACGTAAGCTACGATCCAAACGAGCGCGTTGCTAAGCTAAACCAAGACCAATTTGCTTACGAAGAATTTACGGTAATCGACACGGTTATCATGGGTCACAAAGAGCTTTGGGCGATCAAACAAGAACGTGACCGTATTTACTCTTTGCCTGAAATGAGCGAAGAAGACGGCATGAAAGTGGCTGATCTTGAAGTTCAGTTCGCAGAAATGGACGGCTACATGGCAGAAGCGAAAGCCGGTGAGCTTCTTCTTGCGGTAGGTATCGAAGAGTCACTGCACTATGGTCTGATGAGTGAAGTTGCACCGGGTTGGAAACTTCGTGTTCTATTGTCTCAAGTACTGTTTGCAGACCCGCATATCATGTTACTTGACGAACCAACGAACAACCTGGACATGGACACCATCAAGTGGTTGGAAGATACGCTAAACCAACGTAACTGCACAATGATCATCATTTCGCACGACCGTCACTTCCTAAACTCTGTTTGTACTCACATGGCTGACCTTGATTACGGTGAACTTCGTCTATTCCCAGGTAACTACGATGAGTACATGACAGCCGCGACACAAGCTCGCGAACGTCTACTATCTGACAACGCGAAGAAGAAAGCACAAATTGCTGAACTTCAAACGTTCGTATCTCGTTTCTCTGCTAACGCATCGAAAGCGAAACAAGCAACGTCTCGTGCTAAGCAGATCGATAAGATCCAACTAGATGAAGTTAAAGCGTCTAGCCGTCAAAACCCATTCATCCGTTTCGAACAGTCTAAAGAGCTATTCCGTAATGCACTTGTGGTTGAAAACCTGTCTCAAGGTTTTGAAGAAGACCTATACAATAAGTTTGACGGTATCTTCGAAGTAGGTGAGCGTGTTGCTATCATCGGTGAGAACGGTGTGGGTAAAACAACACTACTTAACACACTAGCCGGCGCTCTTGAGCCTCGAACTGGTGAGTACAAGTGGTCTGAAAATTCAAATATCGGTTACTACGCTCAAGATCACGCCCACGATTTCGAGACAGATATGAACTTGTTTGACTGGATGAGCCAATGGCGTCAAGAAGGCGAAGACGAGCAGGTTGTTCGAGGTTTCCTAGGTCGTATGCTTTTTGGTCAAGACGACATCAAGAAATCGGTTAAGGTTATCTCTGGTGGTGAGCAAGGTCGTATGCTTCTTGGTAAGATTATGATGCATAAACCAAATATCCTGCTAATGGATGAACCAACCAACCACATGGATATGGAATCTATCGAAGCGCTTAACTTGGCTCTTGAGAACTACAAAGGCACACTGTTCTTCGTCTCTCACGACCGTGTATTCGTAGACTCACTAGCAACTCGCGTTCTTGAAATCAAAGACGGCAAGATCAATGACTTCCGTGGTACTTACGCTGAATTCTTGAAAGCACGCGGCTAATACCGTGTAGTAATGGTTAATATACGTAGATGGTTAATATAAGTAGATAGTTAATTCGTAAATGACAGTTAGTACGTATACTCAATGAGAAAGGGCTCTATCTTCTTTATAAGATAGAGCCCTTTTGTTTTGTGTCACTTAAACAAAGTGGATTCAGTCACATGAGTGCCCCTTTTTTCACAGGACAGTCTTGTTAGTATTTAAACTGGGCGACGATTTTATCCAGTTTGACACTCGCATTGGATACTTGTTCGCTACAACGAACCGACCCTGAGACTATAGAGTTGGTATCACCCGCCTTAAGCGCGATATCGGTAATATTGCGGTCTATTTCGGCAGATACCGCCGATTGCTGCTCGGAAGCAGTCGCTATTTGCGTGTTTAAGTCATACATTTCAATTATTTGCTGATGTATTCCTTGAATGGCGTTGACGACATCCTTCGTTTGTAATTTTACGGACTCCGTTTGCTCTAGGCTCGTCGCCATTTTTGCAACGGTTTTATCAATACCAGACGTCAGTGCTTGTATCGTCGATTCAATCTGGTGTGTTGAATCATTGGTCATCAAAGAAAGCTCTCTAACTTCGGCGGCGACGACCGCAAAACCTCGCCCATGTTCACCCGCACGCGCTGCCTCAATCGCTGCATTGAGCGCTAATAGATTGGTTTGCTCTGCGATCCCTTGAATTGTGGTCACCACTTGATTAATTTCTCGGCTTTGTACTTCAAGATCAACAATCAAGCTTTGCGATTCTGCAATGTTAGTTGCCATTTGATTGATGCTCTCATTAGTTGAGTGTGTTTCTTCAAGTGCTTGCTGAGCGTTACGTTTTATTTGATCAGCATTGAGCGCCGCATTTTCAATGTTGGCGGTAACTTCATTGCTGGTCATAACCAGTTCATTGACCGCTGTCGCAACTGACTCCGACTGTTGCTTCTGCTTTTCGGTATTGCTCATACTTTTTATCGCGGCCTCTGCAGAGCTAGCTGAACTGTCGCTGAGCACTGTCGTCACATCAGAAAGCTCTTTAATATTGCCATGCAGTTTATTGATGAAGGCGTCGAAGGAGTTGGCCAGTTGGGTTAGCTCGTCTTCACCTTTTGCATTCATACGCACCGTTAGATCACCATCACCACTGGCAATCGATTCCATCATGTGATTGATTGCTTTGATGCGTTTCAAGATAGTACGACCTATCATCGCTAACAGTAGCGAAAGCAGCACTACAATGGCCGCGCCAAATAGATGTAGCATGTTTTTGGTTCTATTACTGGCCTCGGTAATCGCTTGGCTGATTTCTATTTGAATCGTATTGATCGCTTTTTCAGTCTCGTGGACATTCGCTCTCAGCGCGCCTTTTAAGCCAAGTTCAGCAGACAGACCCAACTCAGCATTGGCATGCATTAGTGAATTTACCGCCTCCTTATAAGCGTTATAGGACTGCTCCGTGCTAATTGACGTCTGAGCGTAAGACTCAAAAACCGTTAGAGCCGTCGCTAATGCGTTGCTGGTGTCACTATTGATATCCGCGAGGTAGTGATAGTCCTTCTCAAAAAGCTCTAACAAAGCCAGTTCCAGAGCCAAGTTTTCTTCATGTGCAATGACTTCTTTAAGATCACTTCGTTTCTCATCCAGTACAGCGACATAACCCATCGGTAGCTCAACGCGATTTATGTCGTTAACCTGATACACAAGTTGATGGAACTGCGCTTGATACTTTCTAAGCGTTTCTGAGATGATTGACATTTTATCGGATAGGTGTAATTCGTGTGAGGTGAGGGTTGTATTCAAGGCTGCTAAACGTTGCTCTAACTCCTTTGCGGTTTCGTCGAACCACAGCACATATTTTTGCTCTCTTCTTAATAAAAAGTCTTTTTCATACCGTCTTAGCATTAATAGATCGACCGAGCTTTTGACGTTTTCACTTGCGGTACGTTCTAAGGATTCCAGCCTATCTAGGCTGATTTGTTCGTAAAAAGCATAAATTAAAACGGAAACAAACAATGTGACATTAATTAAAATAAACTTGTTGCGGATCGAAAGAGACAACCACCTAGATTGATTGACAGGTTCATTATTCATGGATAACTCCCTTTAGCCATAGACGTTGGTATTTTGTGATTTACTTATCATTCATTGATATACAACTAATAGCTCATATTGACGCTAATACAAGAATTCAAGCTAATTAGGGTGTGTTGATTTTTCGAGCTAATTTTTGTAGCGAGTTGCTGGGTATTTATACAAGACTACATGTGCATGAGAAACCGATAACGTAATAGAAATGACCAGCAAACGCTGCCCGAAGGGTTCGGCTAAAAGCGTTTTACTCTTTGTTGAGGAGGGTTTACTGAGAATGAAGGCTACTTCCCCTCGCCGCGATTAAAACACTTTTATCTTGAACAGAATTTAACCGCGAAAGATCAACACGCCCTAGTAAAGTGACGAACTGTTGTCATGAATATTAATCAGGGAAATGATGTGACGATATCTGAGGGTTTACCTACCACAAAAGGGTTGCAAATATAGGTGGAAAAAGGTGAGCTTCGAACGCAATAACTCTAATAGCTTTATATGCAAAATAAAGGAATTAAGGCCGATATTGGTAATCAAAGGGCCAGTAACTTGGAAGAGAAAGTGTAAAGGGGGAAATGTTCATTATGACGCAGAGCAAATGAGGTGCAAGCCTGAGCTCGCACCAGGAATTAGCTTGTTAACATTTAGTATCCTGTTGGCCTTTGACGTCAAAATCAATCTTGTCAGCGCCAGTGAATATTTGGAAACGCAGGCCTTTCGCGCGAGCGATGGTCGTAATGCCAAACTGTTGAGCTAAATCTAAACCCATTTGTGTAACACCGGAACGCGACAGTAGAACAGGGATCCCCATCTGTGCGACCTTAATCACCATCTCAGAGGTTAAACGACCAGTGGTGTAGAAGATCTTATCTTGACCTGACTCTTTGTTAAGCCACATCTCGCCAGCCAGCGTATCCACCGCATTGTGTCGACCAACATCTTCGACAAATGACAGCACTTGGTCATCTTTACACACAGCGCAACCGTGTACCGCTCCGGCTTTCTTATAGGTATCGTTGTAATGAGTCAACGCTTCAAGGGCAGTATAGATTTCCGACTGTTTGATCTTGTTCTGAGGTACTTGGTAGTCTTCCAGTTGCTTCATGACATTGCCATACATGGTGCCTTGACCACAGCCAGACGTTACCGTCTTCTTCTTCAATGCTTGTTCAAGTTGGCTGGTATCTTCTTTGGTGATAACCGCTGCAGAGCTGGTTTCCCAATCGATGATGATAGATTCCACCGCTTCTGGATCAGACAGGAAGCTCTGGTTTTTTAAATAACCTAAGACTAATGCTTCCGGACGCGAGCCTAAGGTCATTAAGGTTACGATCTCTTTCCAGTTCAACATCACGGTAAGAGGGCGTTCGCAAGCGATCTGTTTGGTTAGCTTCTCCCCATACTCGTCGAACACTTCAACTTTGATGGTCTGAAGTGGGTTTTCACTGGTTTTTATTATGTTAGGTTTTACCACAGTCACGTCCTACTTAATGAGATAGCGATTATATGAGAGAGGAATTCAACAGGAGCGACAGCGCTCCAATTGCTCAATGGTACTAAATAAATCAATGCACTCAATGAACAAGTACAATCGGTTGTTTATATGGCTGCCGGCTTATCCACTCGTCCGATATAGCGTTCAATATCGTTAGTAAACAGATAACATAAGTAAACAACACTCTTAGCTATAGCGCCTGTTATCCAATAATATTCTTACTTAGCAAATCTTATTCCAAAATAACGGGCATTGATGAAAAGATGAAGCATTAGATTAAAATAGCGCAAAATAGGGGAGTTAACCGCATCGAATTGGCTGGTATCGACTAACGTTATAAAGCAACTTAATAAACAAGTTGTCGAAAGAGTCAGTCGTTAACAAATAGTATGGACGGCAACCCAAGAGCATGTGAAAGATGGAACAAAGCGCGTATTGGCGTGTTTATTGCTTAGAGGGTTCATAGACTCGGACTCAGTACAAAGTGTCCGACACGCATTCACGCCAGAGGAATCAATTAGGTGAAGTATGTCTGAGATAAAACAATTCAAAGAACAATTTGAAAAAACAGAAGCAGCTTGGCCAATCGGTGTTCAAAGAGCAGAAAAAGAGATCAAAACTGGCATTTGGGTCACCACTCAGTGGGAGCTTACGGGCTTTGAGTTAACGCCAGACGATACTACCCAAGACGTTTGCTTACTTCAACTCTTTAAAGACGAGCGTACGGACTACCGTTTCAACTTAAGCTCTCAACATCCGAAGCTTTTTCTGGTGATGGATAATGTTGATTCTGATGTAAAGCCAATTATTCAACTACTTACTGCGTCACAAAGCGTTGCAGGGCAATATATGGATGGTGACAATCAAGTGCTATCTTGCGATATGCCGTTACCGATTCAAGCTTGGATGGAAGCTTTTATAGGCCGTCATGGTGAATTGTTAGAGCAAAGACGTAAAAAGCGTAAAGGTGCAGGTCGATCTAATGGCAACTAATTTTTTCAGCCGTTGGTCACAACGAAAACTAGACGACTCCGCCGAGCAAGCGGCCGAAGCAGAACAAGCATTAGAAACCAAGCAAACGCTTGAAGAAGCTCAAGTGACTTCCTCAGAGGTTCCAACTTCTGAAACTTCGTCTGATGCCCTTTCTTCTGCTAACGCAGAAACATCTGAGTCATTAGAAAACGCTTCAGATACTGAGATTGAAGCCACGCAAGATGGAGTAACAGAAGCAAGTGAAGATTTGTCTGTTGCTCAACTATTGGTATCAGAAGCATCAGAAAGCGTAAAAAAAGCCGCATTGCGTAAATTATTTCTCTCTGAAGAGTTTAATGTTCGTGATGGTTTAGACGATTACGACGACGATTACAGCAATTTGAAATCACTTTCTAAAGGTGTAGCGGAAACCTTACGTGATTGGGTTAACGAAAAAGCCGAAGATGAAACACAGGAAGAACTACAGCAAGTTATTGATAATGAAGGTCAAGAATCGGATATAGACCATGCTGAGAGTGATAGAGAACCTGATGAAAATGCCGAAATGACGGCAATAGAAAAAGAGCTGTATAAAAACACAGCACCAGGTAAGGGCGAGACAATCTCAGACGAAGAGGACCTAAAAGAGATGGGACAAAATATACCACACAAACAATAGGTACATTTTGACTACACATCCAAACAGCCGCTTGCGACAAAATGTCTCAGGCGGTTTTTTTATACACACATAGAACGCCTCAACCCATTAAGTAACTGATATTAATTGGTTATTAAAATGGCACGGCATTTGCTATATGACGTTCATTATCAACTTTATTGTAATTAAACGCGTAAACAAGCTGAAAATGGCGCACTTACCTTAAGGGAGATGCGTTAATTGATTCTTCAGCAAGTTCTCTATCGCTTACTACACTGAAGGTTGAACAGACTATCCATGTCCATAAATGGAACTGAGCAATGCTTAAACAATTATTACAACAAGCAACTTCAAACAACGCGAAAGCAAGGCTGTATGCATTTGAAAATACAGTTGAGCTGACCAATTTGATCCCGCCTACCGTTAGCTATGAAAGTGGCGGTAATACTCTTGTTATTGGTCCAACTGCAATCATTGAAAGTGCAGCGGCTCAACTACCTCAGTTGACGAGCCTAACGTTATTGTCGACAGATGGCGTAAAAGGTAGCAACCCTGAGCTGTACTTCGCCAAGTCGGTTCAAGTATCTGGCTTCTTGGGTACATTTGAAGTATTGATTGAAACTCAAGCTTCATCGACCAACCTCGCAAAAGTGGCCATTAACCAAGACCGTTTCGACGTCGTTTTGGATCTATGCCTAAATAGCTGCATGACGGAAGAAGTGCCGGTTCCGGGTTACTTCCCAGTCGGGCGTGGTTACCCAAAACTGGCAGAGGCACTGGAAGAGATTCCAACCTTAATGGGCACATTTGATAAGCCCAAATTCTTTCGTTTAGACACGGATCTCTGTGCGCACAGTTCACGTGGCGTAAAAGGCTGTGAACGTTGTGTCGATTCTTGTCCTGCAGGTGCACTATCAAGTGTCGGTTCGGAGAAAACCGGTCATAAGATCGAGATTAACCCTTACTTATGTCAAGGTGTTGGAACGTGCGCAACCAGTTGTCCGACAGAAGCGATTACCTATGCGCTGCCAAACCCTGATGACACTCAAAAGTTTATTGAACGTACGCTAGCCAATTATGAGCAAGCGGGCGGTCTGGATCCTATCATTCTGATTTGTAGTTCTCGACATGAGACCTACAACGTGATGGCACTAAAAGTGTTACCGGATAACGTTATTCCTATCGTTGTTGAAGAGCTGCCTTCGATTGGAATTGATACTTGGTTTGCTGCGCTGGTGAATGGTGCAACTCAAGTTCTGTTTGCCGCTTCTCGTTATATGCCAGAAACCATCCTTCGTGTTTTAAATAACGAAGTTGGTATCGCTCAAGAACTGCTTGACCAAATCGGTGTGCCTAAAGAAGCCATCGATATCCTGTATTTAGAATCTCTGCGTGAAGGTCCTCCAACACTGTGTGTAGACTCTTTTGACCTTGCACTTGGCGATCTTCAAGGTAATAAACGTCAACGTTTATTCACCGCACTTGATGCAATGTCTTCCTCTCGTATTCCGGTAGAGAACATTGTTGAACTTCCATCGAATGCTCCCTATGGCACGGTTTCGTGTGAAAGCAAAGACTGTACCTTGTGTATGAGTTGCGTGGCCGTTTGTCCGACACGTGCGCTTCATACCGACGGTGCTTCTCCATCACTTAAGTTTGTCGAACAAGACTGTATTCAATGTGGTCTATGTGAAAAGGCGTGTCCTGAAAATGTTCTTACCCTGACTCCACGTATGAATTGGGTAAAAGAAGATCGTCAACAAGCGGTTGTCATTCATGAAGAGAAAGCCGCGGAATGCATTCGTTGCCATAAGCCATTCGCACCGCAATCTATGATTGACATGTTACAGAATAAGTTACGCGGTCACTCTCACTTTTCAGATGAATCCGCAATCAACCGTATTGCGATGTGTGAAGACTGTCGTGTGATAGATATGTTTGATTCGATGGCTGAAGACCCATTGAAGCAACTGAAATACTAGGAGTTGGCATTGGATACTAATTTGGAACACACACAAGAAGCCGATCAAGCACAAGAGCAAACACTAAGAACGGAAATCTATTTGGTTCTTTCTTCATTGTTTCGTCGTGCGCCTTCTGCGGAGGTTATTGATTTCCTAAAGACACTAGATATTGAAGTGTCTGAAAGTGCGATGCAAAAAGCGTGGGTTGCGATTCAACAAGCCGCCGCACAATCAAATCGCGAAGCATTAGAAGAAGAATATCAAGATCTGTTCATTGGCATTGGCCGTGGAGAGGTCGTTCCATTTGGCTCGTGGCATCGAACGGGCACCATGATGGAAAAACCATTAGCAGAAATTCGTCATGATCTTGAGCTATTAGGCATTGAACGTGATGATCAAGTGAAAGAGCCGGAAGATCATATCGCTGCATTGTGTGAAGTAATGGCCATGCTAACGGCTGAAGAAGAAGCCCTGCAACAAGCAGTGTTCAATAAACACCTTGGCCCTTGGTTTAACTCTTTCACGCGTCAGCTTGAAGGGGCAGAAAGCGCGAACTTCTACAAGTCGGCCGCTCAGCTGTGTGAAGCATTCCTAACGCTAGAGCAAGTGCGTTTTAGCGTGAATACACAAAGTATGAAGCACAAATTAAAGATTGATGTGAAAAACGTCACTGATTACGAGTAATCGAGCAGTACGCGATTATATCGATAGAGGGGCATTAAGCCTCCAAAAAAGATCTACCGTAAGGTAAGGAAGCAATGATGAAAGATAATAAAGATATAAATACAAGCCGTAGGGACTTACTCAAAGGCTTGACGACTGCAGCCGTAGCTGGTGCCGTTGTCGCTGGGACAACCAAAGTGGCAATTGCGTCAGAAACGGTTGATACGACAAAGAAAGACATCAAGAAAACGGGCTATCGTGAAACACAGCATATTCGTGATTACTACGACACACTTTAGGAGATAACGGATGAAACTTGTCAAACGCTCCGATAGTGTGAGCAAAGAAACCAATCAACTAGGTGTGTCTCGACGCGCCTTCATGAAAAACACCTCATTAGCCGCTGGTAGCGCGGTTGTAGGCGCAAGTCTATTCGCCCCGGGGATGATGAAAAAGGCGCAAGCTAAATCTGTCGATCCAGAAGCGAAAACAGAAGTGAAACGTACCATCTGTTCTCACTGTTCTGTGGGTTGTGGTATTTACGCGGAAGTTCAAAACGGTGTTTGGACAGGTCAAGAGCCTGCATTCGATCACCCATTCAACGCTGGTGGACACTGTGCTAAAGGTGCCGCTCTGCGTGAGCATGGCCACGGTGAACGTCGTCTTAAGTACCCAATGAAATTGGAAGGCGGGAAGTGGAAGAAGCTTTCTTGGGAACAAGCGATTGAAGAGATCGGTAACAAAGCGCTAGAGCTTCGTAAAGAGTCTGGCCCTGATTCGGTTTACTTCCTAGGTAGTGCAAAACACAGTAATGAACAAGCTTACGCATTCCGTAAGATGGCGTCACTTTGGGGCACCAACAACGTTGACCACCAAGCGCGTATTTGTCATTCAACCACAGTAGCCGGTGTAGCAAACACTTGGGGTTACGGTGCGATGACCAACTCGTTCAATGACATGCACAACTGTAAGTCGATGCTGTTCATTGGTTCAAACCCAGCAGAAGCCCACCCAGTTGCGATGCAACACATCCTAATCGCGAAAGAGAAGAACAACTGTAAGATTGTTGTGGCGGATCCTCGTCGTACGCGTACTGCTGCGAAATCTGATCACTATGTATCACTTCGTCCAGGTTCTGACGTTGCGTTTATCTGGGGCGTACTATGGCATGTTTTTGCTAACAAATGGGAAGACCAAGAGTTCATCAACCAGCGCGTATTCGGCATGGAAGAGATCCGTGAAGAAGTGGCGAAATGGAACCCTACAGAAGTTGAACGTGTAACAGGCGTAAACGAACAAGACGTTTTCCAGACTGCTAAACTCCTTTCAGAGAACCGTCCGGGTTGTATCGTTTGGTGTATGGGTGGTACTCAGCACACCACAGGTAACAACAACACACGTGCTTACTGTGTACTTGAACTTGCGCTAGGTAACATCGGTAAATCAGGTGGCGGTGCCAACATTTTCCGTGGTCACGATAACGTACAGGGCGCAACTGACCTTGGCGTACTCTCTGACACACTCCCAGGTTACTACGGTCTATCTGAAGGTTCTTGGCGTCACTGGTCGAAAGTTTGGGACGTAGACTTTGATTGGATCAAAGGACGTTTCGACGACAATGCATACGGCGGTCAGAAACCAATGAACAGTGCAGGTATCCCTGTTTCTCGTTGGGTTGATGGCGTACTCGAAGACAAAGACAAGATTCGCCAACGCGAAAATGTTCGAGCCATGTTCTACTGGGGTCACGCGGTGAACTCCCAGACTCGTGGTCCAGAGATCAAAAAGGCGATGCAGAAGCTGGATATGATGGTTATCGTTGACCCGTATCCAACACACGCAGCAGTAATGAACGACCGTACTGACGGTGTTTACTTGCTACCTGCAACCACTCAATTTGAAACCTACGGCAGTGTAACGGCGTCAAACCGTTCTCTACAATGGCGTGACAAGGTGGTTGAGCCTCTGTTTGAATCTAAGCCTGATCACGAGATCATGTACCTGCTTACTAAAAAGCTTGGCTTCGCAGATCAGATGTTCAAAAACATCCGAGTGGAAAATAACCAACCACTTATTGAAGACCTGACTCGTGAATTCAACAAGGGTATGTGGACGATAGGTTACTCTGGTCAAAGCCCTGAGCGCTTAAAAGAGCACCAACAAAATTGGCACACATTCCACAAAACGTCTCTGGAAGCAGAAGGCGGGCCAGCTAATGGCGAGACTTACGGTCTTCCATGGCCATGTTGGGGGACTCCAGAGATGAAGCACCCAGGTACGCATATCCTATACGATACGTCTAAACCTGTTGCACAGGGGGGCGGTAACTTCCGTACTCGTTTTGGTGTGGAATTTGAAGGCCAAAGCCTGCTGGCGGAAGATAGCTATTCAAAAGGATGTGAAATCAAAGACGGTTACCCAGAATTCAGCGACAAGTTGATTAAACAACTGGGTTGGTGGGATGACTTAACGGCGGAAGAGAAAGTCGCGGCTGAGGGTAAGAACTGGAAGACCGACCTTTCGGGTGGCATTCAACGTGTGGCTATCAAGCACGGCTGTATTCCTTTTGGTAACGCGAAAGCACGTGCGATTGTTTGGACATTCCCAGACCGTGTACCGCTGCACCGTGAACCACTGTACACACCGCGTCGCGATCTGGTTGCCGATTACCCAACGTGGGATGACAAAGAAGCGATTTTCCGTGTACCGACCTTGTACAAGTCGATCCAAGCTCAAGACAAGTCGGCTGAATACCCAATAGTGCTGACTTCTGGTCGTCTGGTTGAGTACGAAGGTGGTGGTGAAGAAACGCGTTCTAACCCTTGGTTGGCAGAGCTACAGCAAGAGATGTTTGTTGAAGTCAACCCGAAAGATGCAAATGACATTGGCTTTAAAGATGGCGATGACGTTTGGGTTGAGGGGGCAGAGAAAGGCCGTATTAAGGTGAAAGCGATGGTCACTCGTCGTGTTAAACCGGGTCTGGCGTTCCTTCCATTCCACTTCGGTGGCCGATTCGAAGGTGAAGATTTGCGTTCTAAATATCCAGAAGGCACGGACCCTTACGTTACTGGTGAAGCGGCTAACACAGCGACCACCTATGGTTACGATCCTGTCACCTTGATGCAGGAAACGAAAGTAACCCTTTGTAATATTCGTAAAGCGTAAGGAGTCTTAAAATGGCTAGAATGAAATTTCTTTGTGACACCAAGCGTTGTATCGAATGTAACGGTTGCGTCACTGCATGTAAAAATGAAAATGACGATGCTCTTGAATGGGGTATTCAACGTCGCCGCGTTGTGACACTGAACGACGGTGAACCGGGTGAAAACTCTATCTCAGTAGCATGTATGCACTGTACAGATGCCCCTTGTATGGCAGTTTGCCCTGCAGACTGCTTTGAACATACCGAAGACGGCATTGTACTTCACAATAAAGACCTATGTATTGGTTGTGGTTACTGCTTGTTTGCTTGCCCATTCGGCGCACCTCAATTCCCTAAACAGGAAGCCTTTGGTGAGCGCGGCAAGATGGACAAATGTACATTCTGTGCCGGAGGCCCTGAAACGGAACCGGGTTCCGCAGAAGAGCGTCAAAAGTACGGTGCGAACCGTATTGCTGAAGGCAAGCTACCAATGTGTGCATCTTTATGTTCAACCAAAGCACTGTTAGCGGGCGATGCAGAGAAAGTTTCTGATGTTTTCCGTCAACGTGTTGTTGAGCGTGGTGCGAAGGGGGCAGGCTGGACCGACGGCAATGACCTTTCTTATGATGCGACTAAGAGCTAAGTTAGGAGAGACATATGCTTACAATATTTAAGCGTCTCTTCCTTGTTGTGCTGCCAGTTTTGGCAGCACTAACAATGCTGTCTCCTTTGAGTCATGCATCTGAGACTAACAATTCACAAGCTCAACCGAGCAGTGCTGAAAAAGAAATCACACAACTTGCAGGCGCTGATTTTTGGCGACAGGTCAGAGACGGTGAAGAGGGTTACACCACCTCGCAATCTGCTGAGCATGGCGTGTTGATCAGTACCCCTGGGCAAACGTGGTACATACTCAAAGAAAAATGGATGTCACCCGCGGGAGCTGTCGCTATTTTCGGGAGTGTTGCCGTTGTTACCTTAATGTACCTTGCGATTGGTCCATTGATGTTGAGTGCGCCGAGAACAGGACGTAAGATCAAACGCTGGTCTCGAATGGACCGCGCATTGCACTGGAGTATGGCTTTTACCTTCTTAACCTTGGCATTCAGTGGTTTGATGCTGGTTTATGGTAAGCACTTCTTGAAACCATACATTCCAACTGAGCTATGGGGATTCATCGTTCATTTAGCGAAGCAGTATCACAACTACATCGGCCCGCTTTTCTTCGTGTTGTTGATGGCTGTTCTTATTAAATGGTGGCGTAAATCGATTTTCAAGATGGTTGATATCCAGTGGTTCATGAAACTGGGCGGCATGGTTGGCAAGCATAAAGGTTCTCATCCATCTGCTGAGTTTTCGAACGCAGGGGAAAAAGCACTATTTTGGCTGTTGATAGTCATGGGTGTTGTTGCTGCTATCAGCGGTTTGGTTTTAGATTTCCCAATTTTCGGTCAAACACGCCGTGATATGGAGCTTTCCAACCTAGTGCACATGTTCTCTGCTCTTATTCTAATCTGTGGTTTTGTGTTCCACATCTACATCGGATTATTCGGTATGGAAGGTGCACTAGAAGCGATGGTAACAGGTGAAGTTGATGAAACCTGGGCAAAAGAGCATCATGACATTTGGTACAAAGAAATGATGGATCAAGAGAAATTAAACAGTGATCAAGCGGGTGTCAGCGCAGAAGAAAGCGCGAGCGTAACGACAGATAAGAGTGAAGGGGTGAATAAGAATGAACAAACCTCATAAAGGTATTTGGGTTGCTTATATTTTAAGTTGCTTTACACCATTTACTTGTCTCCTTTCTGGCGTAATTGCCATCATCTACGCTGGTTACCGCTTAGATAAAGGTGAAGACGGAGAAGTGATCGACTCTCATTATTATGGTCTGATTCGCTCATTTTTCTTGAATCTAACGTTCTTTGTGGTGCTTATCGTAACGGTAGCGACGTCTAACGGTGTCTTGGTAGGCGTTAACAACTACTGGTACCACAACCACTTTATTGATGATATCGCTTATTACATTCCGTACGTCGGTATGTTATTTGGTGGTATTGCGATTGTGATTTGGTTCATCCGAATGTATCAAGGTATGCAGCGTTTAAGTCAAAATTTACCGCAAAATCCTTCAACAGGACCAAACCTGTAGTAGAGAACCAGACAGACTAGATAGCGACTTATCTAGAACAATCGTTATTAGAAAGCCCAGTGACTTCACTCATTGGGCTTTTTTTGGTAATTCATTCTATAAAATCCTAGTTAATTCACCGATCGATTATGGTGCACCTCCCCAAAATAGTGCGCTGTGTGTACTTCATTTTTTCTCCTATAAGTTATAAATAGGTGCAATAAACCAAATTTCTTTTTAAATCATAAGCTTAAAATTAAAGTTTATCGCACAAAAAGTGCGCTACTAAGTTGGAACGTATTCTGCATTAGCTATTGAGTCTTTAATTACCTATTAGTTTGCACGAAACCAGTGCAGATCAAATAAAGCGAAGGAGAATGCTTTAATGAGTGAAACCGTGACTCAAGTTCATAGTGCAGTACAGTCCCTTACCCAAAGTTCAGATACTTTATTCCATTACTCGGTGCCATCATGGTCTTCTTGATGCATGCTGGCTTTGTTTCCCCATTCTTCGAAGGCATTATTTGGAACGGTAATTTCGGTTTCCAGACATGGTTAGAAAACCAGTTTGGATACGGATTCCATGACTTTGCAGGTTCAGTGGTTGTGCATGGTGTCGGCGGCTGGATCGCTTTGGTCGCGGTTTATTTTCTTGGTATGCGTAAAGGTCGCATTCGCGCAGGTAAACACACTAACTTCGCACCATCGAACATTCCTTTCCTAGCGCTAGGCTCTTGGATCTTATGTGTCGGTTGGTTTGGCTTTAACGTGATGTCGGCGCAAGCAATCAATGGCATCAGTGGCTTAGTGGCGATGAATTCGCTGATGGCAATGGTCGGCGGTATTCTTGCGGCGTTAGTTGCTGGTAAAAATGACCCAGGCTTTATTCACAACGGGCCTTTGGCTGGTTTAGTGGCTATTTGTGCCGGTTCAGACTTAATGCACCCACTTGGTGCGTTAGTCACCGGTGGCGTTGCGGGAGCACTGTTTGTTTACCTACTTACATGCAAAACAAGACACAAATTGATGATGTATTAGGTGTGTGGCCTATGCATGATGCTTGGGGTGGTATTGCCGCGGGTATCTTCGGGCAACAAGGGCTATGGGGATTAGGCGGTGTAAGCTTGGCTTCGCAAGTGGTCGGCACCCTGGCAGGCATTACTGTGGCGTTGGTTGGTGCACTGATTGTTTACGGTGTGTTGAGCAAATTAACGGGATTACGTTTGAGCGAAGAAGAAGAATTCAACGGCGCTGATCTTTCAATCCATAAGATTTCCTCTATCAACGAAGACTGATTCATTAACTGAGCAGTTAAAGGTAATAAGCGGCTTCGGCCGCTTTTTTTTATCTTGTTTGAAAGTACAAGCAGCGCAACACACGAGTGACCTCACAAATAACCAATGAATTCAGTTGGCTAAGACTATCGTCTAATCCCTAAAACTATTGTTGAAATATGAACAGTGCTAAGCTGTTACTATGTGACATATTAAAAAGGACGTTATATGAATTTCCCATATCGAAATATCGTAATTCTTACTGGCGCTGGGATTTCAGCGGAGTCGGGGATACAAACCTTCCGTGCACAAGACGGATTATGGGAAAACCATAAGATTGAAGATGTCGCTACTCCTGAAGGGTTCGTAAAAGATCCAGACTTAGTACAAGCATTTTATAATAAACGTCGTCAGGGCTTGCAAAGCGATAGTATCTTGCCCAATTTAGCTCATAGAGCCCTGGGTGAACTCGAAGAGAAACTGGATGGTAAAGTGACGATCATCACCCAAAACATCGATAACTTGCATGAGAGAGGGGGTAGCAACAATATCATTCACATGCATGGTGAACTTTTAAAGGCTCGCTGCAGTGAGTCCAATCAGGTTATCGATCATAAAGGGGATATCAATACAGGAGATCTTTGTCACTGCTGCCAAATTCCAGCTCAAATGCGTCCTCATATTGTTTGGTTTGGTGAAATGCCTTTAAGAATGGGGGATATTTATTCGGCATTAGAAGAAGCAGACCTGTTTATCTCTATAGGTACATCAGGGGTAGTTTATCCCGCAGCGGGGTTTGTTCATGATGCAAAAATGCATGGTGCGCACACAATAGAGATTAATCTTGAGCCAAGTGCGGTTGAAAGTGAATTTGAAGAAAAGCGATACGGTAACGCAAGTATCGAAGTACCAAAACTGGTGAGTGAACTACTATGCTTAGAGAAGGGCTCTCAACTGGCTTAAAATCGCTTTAATAATGCTGCGATAAACACAGAACCGCCAGTAGTAAGACACGAGGCTACTTATTCCAATAGTAGCAAATAACTGGTCACCCTAGCTGGTAAAAGCGCTTGATAACTGCGTTAGAATTTTTGATTGTAGAATAACTACTTACCGAAAATTTTTGTTGAAAAGAGCTGCCTTGTTCTCAAGTTTTTTTCCTGCGCTATTTCTGATCACTTAATTACTGTAAGCGTCTACGAACCGACTCATTGACTTTCTAATATCAACACAGATACCGCCAACTAAGGCGGTATCTGTCATTCTGAACGCTATTCGGAAATGGGGGACTCGTCCGTTTTTGGCATGTTCCAAGGAAGAAGATGACC
>NZ_CANLBV010000020.1 GCF_947488985.1 uncultured Vibrio sp. | reverse complement strand
GGGATATGGGTATCGAGATACAGACTACTTCTTCTTGAAGATAAAAGCGGCTTTCCCCGGAAAGCTGCGATGAACCAATAAAAAGGGCTGATATCCCTATCAACCCTTTTTATTGCTGTTTTAGCCTGGTTTACTGTTGCTTTAGCTTTACTTACATATGCGAGCTTGAGCATCGAGTAGCTGAGTATCCCACTCAAAGGTTGCAAACAACCTTAGCCAAGTCTCATCTAAGTTGGCCTTCATCACTAACTCCTTTTGTGTAAAAGGATGAATGAAGCGTAATTCAGACGCATGCAGCAACAAACGGTGCGAATCTAAATCATCACGAAACAGTCTATTGTGCTTACCATCACCATGTGAGGTATCACCAACAATTGGGTGTCTTAGGTGAGCCATATGACGACGCAGCTGATGTTTGCGACCCGTCTTTGGCATCATCTCAACCAAGCAGTAGCGGCTAGTCGGAAAACGCCCTGTTGAATATGGCACTTCGACTTTTGCTAGCGGTTCATAGACTGTCACCGCCTCTTGTGCTTCTTTGTCTTCTTTCGCGAACTTATCAGCGATCTTATCTAACTCAACCTTCAGCGCGTAATCGAGCGTATCGCCCTCTTCAATCCAACCACGAACAATTGCATGGTAAGTCTTTTGCATCTCATGGTTAGCGAACATTGGCATCACCTCAGAGGCAACCTCACTCGACAGAGCAAACACTAATACGCCAGACGTTGGGCGGTCTAAACGGTGCAGAGGAAAGACGTGCTGACCAATTTGATCACGCAGCGTTTGCATCACAAACTGCGTTTCATGTTTATCCAGCCACGAGCGATGCACTAACATACCGGCAGGCTTGTTCACCGCGACAAAAAACTCATCTTGATAAATGATCTCTAACATTACGCACATACCTCATCAATGCTCTGAATGGTCATCAGCAACTCAGCCTTATCAGACTCATTTTTCCACACTTCACCAAAATACGGATAAATCGCAAACCCCTTAGGTAAGTCCATTTGCGCCGCTATCATTGCGTTGATCTTAACGATAAATACCCACTGTAACCACTCTTGTGGTTGTAGGGTATCAATGGCAAAAGGTTCAACGCTTGCCAGAGCCTCGTTCGAAGGTGCAAGCGAGCCCCATAGCGAGCATTGGCGCATTTGTTGTTCTAATTGTTGAAGTAAAAGAGGTAACTTTGTGGCAGCTGTCATTTTTCACCAAGTTATTTATCGAGTGACCTTGAAATTGGCGCATAGAGTACCATCTATTGAGGAAAGAAAGTTAGGAGCTTATTACGATGGAAACCATTCACACGCTCACTCAGTTACTAAAAAATAGCGGTTGCCAGTACGATATCTACGACCTAGGTCGTCGCATCCAAAAGATCGACAACAGCTTATTCTCTGATGTTGAGCAAGGGAAACAGCCATACCCATTTCCACTCCAGAAACAAGCTCATTTAGCAATTTGCTACTGGAACGAACAAAAGCAGCCATGGATTTGGTTCCTGAAATTCAAACTGGATGAGCGAGGCCAGCTCAATCAAGCGGATGTGGGGAACTTCCTAAAGTTCGTATTAGAAGCAATGGGCACTCGCTTGAATGGCGAGATCAGCGAAGAACAACAAGAGAAGCTGTCAAATAACCCTTATACCTTTAAGCCTTCTGAAGACAAAATGGCGGTATTCCATAGCCAAGTAAGTGCTGGGTTAGGCCTTGCGACGAGCCAATACTATGAACACGCGCAACACTACTTCACTGGCGAGCTAGGCTGGGACAATTGGCAAACTGTGGGCCTACAAGGCATCACCGATATGTGTGCTCGCCTAGGCAGCCAACAAAATGGCGTCGCGATTCGCAAAGCATTGAACAAACTGCCATCAGAACCTCTATACGCAACATTAGGAGCGCTTGAGCATACGCCAATCAATGATAAACTCGCGCAACGCTTGTTAGAAATGGCTGAGAATGAAATCACCAATAAAGAACCGGATCTGTTCCTGCTTTCTGCGTTGGTGCGCGCCCTTTCAGGTGCAGAGCAAAGCATCACCAACTCAGTGGTTAACCAAGTGTTGGCAAGCCCACGCTTAAGCCATCAAGAATTATTGATTGGCTTGGCGGGTCGCAGCTGGCACGTGCTACAAGATCCGGCGATTGCCGAGCAATTCTTGTTGCGCTTGGCACAAACGGGCAATCAAAACCTGTTCAACCAGTTATTTGCAGATTTAGTGATGATTCCAGCATTGAGAATCGTCTTTTTGCCATTATTGAATTCAAACCCATCGCCAGAGCTGGCTAATGCGCTGATTAAATTACAGCAAGCGGCTAAGTCTCAATAGAAGAGCAGTTAGTTTTCCATAGAGAAGCAGCTAAATCACAATAGCTCGTAAAAACTCAAATCACGATTGGAATAGAGAGATAAAAGGAAGTATGGATTAAATGATAGAGAACTTATTGGCTATTTTGATGCTATGCTTCTTTTGCTTTTTGTTTTGGCAGCAGCGTCGGCAGTCTGAGCTAGCAAAAGCGGCGATTGCCAGAAAGTGTAAACAGCTCGACTTACAGCTGTTAAGCGTCGCTTTCAGTGGTCATAAGCTTAAGATGCGCCACGAACTCACCACGATTTGGCGCTGGCACACCGTGTATCAGTTTGAGTTTTCAGCACTAGGGGATGACTGTTACACAGGCAAACTCACCATGGTCGGTTTCCGCTCTATGCGGTTTGAGCTACAGCCTCATAGAATGTAACCTCACTATCCGCGCTGTATCGATACTCGAGATAAGGGCCAAACAGATCTTGTTTGGTCTCTTTCAATACAAAGCCTAGTCTTTCCAATAAGTTAATCGATGGAGAGTGACCCACATTCACCGTCGCAACAACATTGGTTAGCTGCTTTTCAAAACACACCAAGTTAAAAAACGGCTTGAGCACCTCACTTGCAAAGCCTTGCTTCCAATACTCTTTATCCAAAATAAAGCCTAGCTCGTGCTGACCGCCTTGAGATGAAACACAAAGGTGCCCTAGGTAGTCACGAGTTTGATTGTGGATAATCGCACGGCAAAAGCCAACGTTGTCTTGCAGTATCTCTTGAAACAGGTGCTTGGCTGAGGCTATCGAGTAGCGCCCATTCATTTGAGCACGATTAATGGGGCAGCAATTCAACTTAATGAAGTCATGTTGTAACTGGTCGGTATAGGGAACCAATACCGTTCTTGATGTGGCTATCGTCATATAACACTCCTTGTCTAAACCGTTAAACGGAGAAAGTGAATATGCAAATCGCAGGAAAAAGAAAAGCCCCGACACCGAAGTGTCAGGGCTAGGGTCTTACTTGCAGCAGTCCGGCTACGAATTAATGCTCCATGCATCATCCATAATAGTGGCTGTAATCCTTCAGCTCTATCCTTTACTTCGCCATCCTAGCGGTGTCCAATTCTTCCTGAAAGCTAACAATCCTAGTTAGCGCACATCACTTGTTCCGTGAGCGGTGTCCTTTACATCGTCCTGATGCTAATCCAACCCTTTAATCCTAAAGGTGTCCATTGTCACTCCGTTGCAGCTAACGTCCTGTTAACCGTTGTATCCGTACAATGTCCTTACGCTCCATGCTTGATCACTCAATCCTAAGTAACCAAACCTTCATCCTGAAGATAACCAAATCCTTGGTGCTTTCCTATTCCGTGTCAGCATCCTTCCGACAAGGTTTAATTTACGCGATTTAGGATTTGGGACAATAGATTGGCGTCACACTTTAATTGAGCTAAGTTGTTAATCATATAAAACAATTACAATTCAATCCCTTAACCACAACCCCATCAATCTCTCTAGGTTGATATTCGTGTTGTCTCACAGCGTTTGTAAGAGATCTCGCACACGCGATGGGCAGTTTTATGATTCGCTATCATTCACTAGAGCGAGTAAAATAACCAAAGATTAAAAATGGAGGTCAACATGCTTACCAAAGATGTTTCTGAAGAGTTGAAATCAGTGCTTGAAGGGCTGCAAGCACAAGGCAAAGAGCCAACCGTTGCGTTAGTTAAAGCTCGAATGAGCACACCGGTTCCAATGCCGGCGTTAATCACAACAATCAAGAGTTGGAAAAATGCCAATCGCGTTCCTAAGGTGGAAGTAGCGACCGCCGAAGAGCCAGCACTTGATCGCGTTAGCCAATTAGAAAAACAAATCCTTGCACTTACCGCTCGCGTCGCCACGCTAGAAGCCAAGTTAACTGAGTAATAAGCTATTGGACCAATAAGCTAACAGGTCAATAAGGCTACAGAAGCAATTAAGTTGACCGCTAAACAAGCTAACAGAGAAATAGAACACTATGAAGATATGGGTTGATGCGGACGCTTGTCCCAAGGTTATCCGAGAAACCATCGTACGTGCCGCTGAGCGAACCGGGGTTGAATGCACCTTTGTGGCAAACCACCTAGTGCCCGTTCCTAAGCGCAACAACATCCATTCTATTCAAGTCCCGAGCGGGTTTGATATTGCTGATGATGAAATTGTAAAGCGAACAGAGAAAGGCGATCTAGTGATTACCTCTGACATCCCATTGGCTGACGAAGTGATCACTAAAGGTGCACTGGCTCTTAGCTCTCGTGGTGAGCTTTACACTAAAGAGACCATCAAAGCACGCCTCAACATCCGTGACTTTATGGATACCATGCGTTCAAGCGGTATTCAAACCGGTGGACCAAGCTCACTGTCTCAAACCGATCGCCGAGAGTTCGCTAACCACCTCGATCGACTTTTAGCCAAACGCTAAGTCGAAAAAATAGCGAGACTGCATTCCCAGTTTGCTTATCGATTAAACGAAAAACTGCAATTGAACTGACCCCCAATAGTTGGACACCAATTATTGGGGGTCTTTTTGTGTCCAAGTACAGTCGAGCATTGAAGTGCTCTATTGCTAAACAATATCGACAAGGCGAGAGTTCATCCGAAGAGCTTTCTCGTCTTCATCCATACCATCACGTCAAATATGTTACTGGGCACAAGTGTTTGACATTCATGGGTTTCAGGCATAGAAAATATCAGAAAACTCTTGCAGACTGGGGGTTAACTCAAAGTATGTCGTGAAAGGAAACTGCTTAGATAATGCAGTAGCAGAGAGCTTCTTTGCCTTGCTGAAAACAGGAATGTACCATAATCAGTACTTTGAAGATGCGGATGACTTAATCGCACATATTGACGAATACATCGAGCCCGACCATACAAAACGCATCAAGGTGAAACAAAAAGGCCTGACTCCGATGGAATATCGAAATCAGGCCTTACAAGCTGCTTAACAGAAATGTCCAACTTTATGGGGTCACTTCAAATGCAGTTTTTATATCTATAAACAACAGCTTAAGCTTATTACTCTATAGCAGTTTGTTCTATAAATATTGGCTCTATAGCGATTATTTATAACTAAGGCGTGTAGTACGTTGCTGCACCTGGACCTACTGGTAGGCCAAATACGAATACCCAAACGTAGAACAATAAACTCCAACCAACCAAGAATACGATTGAGTATGGAAGCATAGTTGCAATCAGAGTACCGATACCTAAGTTCTTCATGTAACGCGTTGCTACAGCAAGGATAAGACCGAAGTAGCTCATCATTGGAGTAATGATGTTGGTTGTTGAGTCACCGATACGGTAAGCCGCTTGAATCGTTTCTGGTGCGTAGCCTACTAGCATTAGCATTGGAACGAAGATAGGTGCTGTTACTGCCCACTGAGCAGAAGCCGAGCCGATCATCAGGTTAATGACGCCACACATTAGGATGAATGCGAAGAACAACATTGGACCCGTTAGGCCGATATCCTGTAGGAACGTAGCACCTGCAACTGCGAATACTTGACCGAAGTTAGTCCAGCTGAAGAAAGCAACAAACTGAGCTGCAAAGAACACAAGAACGATGTACATGCCCATAGAAGACATAGACTTAGACATTGCATCAATAACGTCACGGTCAGTTTTTATTGTGCCGGTAACTTTACCGTAAACAAAACCTGGAACGGCGAAGAATACAAAGATAAAGGCTACGATACTTTTTAGGAACGGTGAGCCGGCAATAGTACCCGTTGCTGAGCGCAAAACACCATCTTCAGGAACAATCGTCCACGCAAGAAGTGCTGAAACAACCAGTACTGCGATACCTGCAAGCTTAAGGCCCTTCTTCTCAATGTCAGTAAGCTTACCCATTGAGTCATTAGATAAGTCTTCAGACGCTTCTTCGTCATTGTACTTACCTAGTTTTGGTTCAACAATCTTCTCAGTTACAAATGCACCTGCAATTGAGATAAAGAAAGTAGAAACAAACATGAAGTACCAATTTGATTCAGGGCCAACACTGTACGTAGGATCAAGCATTTGCGCAGCTGTTTCTGTAATACCAGAAAGCAGTGGATCAACCGTACCGATTAGAAGGTTTGCAGAGTAACCACCTGATACACCAGCAAAAGCTGCCGCTAGACCTGCTAAAGGGTGACGACCTAAAGAGTGGAACAGCATCGCGGCAAGAGGGATAAGTACCACATAACCAAGCTCAGATGCTGTATTAGAGATGATACCAGCAAAGACTACAGTTACCGTAACCAAGCGCTTAGATGCGCCCATTACTAGGCCACGCATTGCCGCAGACAGTAGACCTGAATGCTCAGCAATCGCTACACCTAGCAATGCAACAAGCACGGTACCAAGCGGAGCAAAGCCAACAAAGTTTTTAACGAGATTCGTTACGATAAGCTGTAAGCCTTCAGCATTAAGCAAGCTTACAACGTAGATCATGCCATCAGCGGAACGACCTGGCGATCCTTCTGGACGAGGATCCATAACTGATACTTCGAAATATCCAGCGATACCTGAAGTAACTATGATTGCAGCGCAGAAGATTGCGAACAAAGTGATTGGGTGGGGTAATAGGTTCCCCAAATACTCAACACCATCGAGAAAGCGGGTAAAAATAGGTTTCTTTGGTGCGTTATTTTTTATTGAAGCTGATGAACTCATCAGTTCCCTCCTTGTAGTTATTCCTGTGCAATTGTGACAAAAATGTTCACATCGCCAGCGCAGAGTACGCGACAAAACTATCAATTAGAAATTCAAAATGTTACAAAGTGTGTCCGCTTCGACACTTATTAACTTAAAAAGAACAAAACACAGCAAATAACACCACATATGAAATAAATGATAAAATTATAATTCAACATCACACATTCACCAACAACATAGACTTAAGGGTAAGCTACTGATTTAATGCACCATACAGAACAACATCTCCTATAATAAAATATAACTCGGAGATCAGCTTGCTTAGAGAAGTGACAAAATAAGACAAATAAATGAAGGCCAGCAGCGATCCGTTTTATTTACACTCAATTTACACAAATTGACTGTTTATTGGTGAACAGTGCTCGCAAGTGATTTGATAACAGTCCTCTTTATATAGACGACGCAGCTTTATATACATGCCGCAGCAGCCTCTGTATCAATCAGAAAAAAAAATGAATTTGTGGTACTTTCGCCTTAAACCAAAATTGAGATGAGCAATCATGTACTCGATAACTCCAGTAGGCCTTATTGAATCGCCTTATAAAGAGAAGTTCGCTGTGCCAAGGCAGCCTAGGTTGGTACCGACATCCACCTCAAGAATCAGGCTGGTGGGCACAGCAAACTGCCTAGAGTCCGTCCGCAATATCGAACAGTTTAGTCATGTGTGGTTGTTGTTCCTGTTCGACAAGAACCTTGCAGCAGGCTGGAAGCCAACCGTAAGACCGCCTCGCCTTGGCGGCAATGAGCGGATTGGTGTATTCGCGTCTCGAGCCACCTTCAGACCGAATGGGATTGGCATGTCTGCGGTTGAACTTAAAGGGGTCTCCCAAGAGAAGGGACAAACTTGGCTGGATCTCGGCAGCGTCGACTTAGTCGATGGCACACCGATCATCGACATCAAGCCTTATATCCCCTACTCAGATTCGATTCCCGATGCATTGGGAGGGTTTGCTGCCGATGAACCTGAAGTGCTCGACGTTAACTTTTCGCAGCAAGCGCAAAGTCAGCTCGCAAGCCATCCACAAGCGCGCCATATCATTCAGGTGATCAAAGAAGTATTAGGCCAAGATCCTCGCCCTGCCTATAAAAAAGGTAAGCCAGACAGTAAGGAGTATGCGGTAAATTTGTTCGATCTTAACGTGAAATTCGTGGTTGAAACGCTTTTCATCAATGTAACTGACATTGAACGCTTTTGAGATCCCAAATAGGCTGATATTATATGCGGCTATCAGATTTGCTGTGGTCACGAACGACAGCAAGTTTTCTTTTATCAATGATGAAACGGATACCATAGAATGCGTACCAGTAACTACCTTCTTTCTACTCTGAAAGAGACTCCAAACGACGCAGAAGTTATCAGCCACCAGCTGATGCTACGTGCAGGTATGATCCGTAAGCTAGCTTCAGGTTTATATACTTGGCTACCTACTGGTCTACGTGTACTGCGTAAAGTCGAAAATATCGTTCGCCAAGAGATCGATAATGCAGGTGCCGTTGAAATCTTGATGCCCGTAGTTCAACCGTTTGAGCTTTGGGAAGAGACTGGCCGCAGCGAAAAGATGGGCCCTGAGCTACTTCGTTTCACAGACCGTCACTCTCGTCCATTCGTTCTTAGCCCAACAGCGGAAGAAGTAGTGACGAGCCTAGTGCGTAACGAGATTAGCTCTTACAAACAGCTACCTCTAAACCTGTATCAAATCCAGACTAAATTCCGTGATGAGCGCCGCCCTCGTTTTGGCGTAATGCGTGCACGTGAATTCTCTATGATGGATGCATACAGCTTTGATATCGACAAAGAAGGCTTAGAAAAGTCTTACCAAGCGATGCACGATGCTTACTGTAAAGCATTCGACCGCATGGGCCTTGAATACCGTCCAGTATTAGCAGACTCTGGCGCAATCGGCGGCAGCGGCTCTCAAGAGTTCCACGTTCTCGCTGAAAGCGGCGAAGACCTAATCGCATTCTCTTCTGAATCTGATTACGCAGCAAACATCGAGAAAGCAGAAGCACTCGCTCCTACTGAAGAAGTTGCAGCGCCAACTCAAGAGATGGAACTGGTTGATACGCCAAACGCAAAAACAATTGCTGAGCTTGTAGAACAACACGGCCTAGCAATCGAGAAGACCGTTAAGACTCTATTCGTTAAAGCATCTGATGAAGTAGAAGCTGATATCATTGCTCTAATCATCCGTGGTGACCACGAGCTTAACGAAGTGAAAGCAGAAAACCTTCCACAGGTTGCTTCTCCACTAGAGATGGCTTCTGAAGAAGAAATCCGTGCACTTGTTGGTGCAGGTCCTGGTTCACTTGGCCCTGTTGGCCTAGAACTACCATTCATCGTTGACCGCTCTGTTGCTGTAATGAACGACTTCGGCGCTGGTGCAAACGTAGACGGCAAGCACTACTTTGGCATCAACTGGGGTCGTGACGTAGAGCTTGCTCAAGTTGAAGACCTACGTAACGTAGTTGAAGGTGACCTTAGCCCATGTGGTCAAGGTACTATCCAACTTAAGCGTGGCATCGAAGTTGGTCACATCTTCCAACTAGGTAATACTTACTCTAAAGCAATGAACTGTAACGTGCTTGGTCCTGATGGTAAGAGCGTAATCCTAGAAATGGGTTGTTACGGTATCGGTGTTTCACGTGTTGTTGCATCAGCTATCGAGCAAAATCACGATAAATTCGGTATCACTTGGCCAGACGCACTAGCGCCGTTCCAAGTTGCTATCGTACCAATGAACATGCACAAATCTGAGCGCGTTAAAGAAGCAGCTGAGAAGCTATATGCTGAATTAACCGCTATGGGTATCGAAGTACTATTTGATGATCGTAAAGAGCGCCCTGGTGTTATGTTTAAAGATATCGAGCTAGTGGGTATTCCTCACACTATCGTTATCGGTGATCGCAGCATGGACGAAGGTAACTTCGAATACAAAAACCGTCGTACTGGTGATAAAGAAGCTATCGCAATGGACACGGTTATCGAGCACCTTAAGGCTCAACTAGCTAATGTAGCTAAATAACTGAGTAACTGAGTAACTGAGTAACTGAGTAAGCCTATATTGACTCAATTTGTTACTTTATCTCATCTTAAAGATTAAAAGGCAGACATTCGCCTGTCTCTTATACACAAATCCCTAAGCCATGGCTTAGGTTTTTTTTTGAACTAATTTTAGTTTTCATGATCTGATCATCTAGACATAAAATATCCCCCCGTAGCACTGACCAGCTTGAATATAGTGCTGAACGGCATCGAATAAAATGAGATATTGAGCAAGGACAAACTAACCCTGATTCCACTTTGTTTTTACCTGTCGCTATCTGTATATTGAGATAAGTTATCATTTGGTTAGGTATAAAGATGAAAGTATACGATTGTTGTGATTTGGTACGTGAACTGTATTCTCAAATTGGCAGTGGCGATCAAGGCTATATCCCAAAAGCGATCACCTGTGCGGTTAAAACATTGAACGACCTTGCGGCTGATGAATCTCTTGCTAAAGAAACCCGCGAGCGTGCAGCATTTGCGGCGGCAAACCTACTGATCTCAGATTTCGAGGACTAATATGAATCTCGCGAACTTTGAAAAGATGGATCCGATCATGCTGATGAGTATCGTCAACATGAAGCTACGTGACGACTTCGGCGGGGATCTAGATCGTTTGGTTAATTTCTACGAGATCGACAAAGCGGCTTTAATGGCTAAACTCGCTTCTGCCGGTTTTGAGTATCTTGCCGAAGCTAAACAGTTTCGATAATGATTAAATACCGAGTTTGATACCCAAGGCCAACCCAGTGTTGGCCTTTTTTATGGCTGCAATCTAAGCAAAGCTACTCTCTAGCTATATACATTACCGGTCTGCGCTATACTTTTAGATCTTAGAATCAAATAATGCGGCTTGAATTAGAATGCGCTGATGTATAAGCTGAAGCCACAAAAAACACACAACACATTGCCTGACCTAATAAAAGTGAAAGGATTAACCATGAAAAAACTCGGATTTTTGGCTGTACTTACAGCCATACTCACTGCAGGTTGCACGACAAATTCTCAACAGGATCACTTTCGCGAAGCATCTTTTGAACTATGCAATACCGAAGTCGATGTTTACTCCGTCAGTCATGATGAAAGAATACGTATTGTCTGCTCTGATGGGTCTAAATTTGCCTTAGACAGCGAAGATACGCTAGAAATTATGCGTGATATCAATATCGACTACTGTGATGGTGAGGGCTTAGGTAAGTTTAATGAGAGCCGTAAATACTACTCGTTTAAGTGTAAATCCGGCACCCTGCTCAGTATCAAAAAATAGAATCAATATACACAAAACAACAAAGGGTTGATGTGCAAATATCAGCCCTTTTCGTACCCCGCCTTTCTGTATTCTCAGACAGCCCAACTCTCATACCTACAGATGTAAAAAAGGCCCCAAAAGGGACCTTTAAACTCTTTTCCAAGTAGATGAGCGAAGTTCAAAGAACTCCCACGGAGTTTGCGCTAGCAAATGAGTATGTGCGACACGAAAATTCGTTCACTCTACACTGAAAAAATTAAGCGTAAACCGGTAGACGCTTACAGATATTTAGTACTTTTGCTTTCGTCGCTTCGATAACAGACTCATCGCCTATGTTATCTAGGATGTCACACATCCAACCTGCTAGCTCTTTCGCGTCTGCTTCTGAGAAACCGCGACGAGTAATAGAAGGAGAACCAATACGAATACCAGAAGTCACGAACGGGCTGCGTGGATCGTTGGGTACTGAGTTCTTGTTCACAGTGATGTTCGCTGCACCGAGTGCTGCATCGGCTTCTTTACCTGTGATGTCTTTGTCGATTAGGTCAACGAGGAACAGGTGGTTCTCTGTTGAACCTGAAACGATGTTGTAGCCGCGTGCTAAGAATTCAGCCACCATTGCTTTTGCGTTAGCAACGACGCGAGCTTGGTATTCTTTGAACTCTGGCTCTAGAGCTTCTTTGAACGCTACTGCTTTACCAGCGATAACGTGCATTAGAGGACCACCTTGGCCGCCTGGGAACACTGCTGAGTTTAGCTTCTTGTACAGGTCTTCGCCTTCGTTAGACAAGATAAGACCACCACGAGGACCCGCAAGCGTTTTGTGCGTTGTTGTTGTTACCACGTGAGCGTGTGGCACTGGGTTCGGGTAAACGCCTGCAGCAATAAGACCCGCAACGTGAGCCATATCAACGAAGAAGTAAGCACCGACTTTGTCAGCGATTTCACGCATGCGCTTCCAATCACACACTTGAGAGTAAGCAGAGAAACCACCGATGATCATCTTAGGTTTGTGCTCGATAGCAAGTGCTTCCATCTCGTCGTAATCGATTTGACCGGCTTCATCGATACCGTAAGGAATGATGTTGTAAAGCTTACCAGAGAAGTTTACTGGAGAACCGTGAGTTAAGTGACCACCGTGCGCTAGGCTCATGCCTAAAACGGTATCGCCAGCATTCAGTAACGCCATGTAGACAGCGTTGTTTGCTTGAGAACCTGAGTGAGGTTGTACGTTTGCGTATTGAGCGCCAAACAGCTCACATGCACGTTCGATTGCTAACGTTTCAACTTTATCTACGTACTCACAGCCACCGTAGTAACGCTTACCAGGGTAGCCTTCAGCGTATTTGTTCGTAAGTTGAGAGCCTTGCGCTTCCATTACACGTGGGCTTGTGTAGTTTTCTGAAGCGATAAGTTCGATATGCTCTTCCTGACGAAGAGTTTCTTCTTGGATAGCTGCGAATAGATCCGCATCGTAATCAGCAATGTTCATGTCACGCTTTAGCATCTGTATCTCCTGACTCAGATTGTACTGAAAGTTTCAAAAAAACCACACAACGACCGAAAGCAAACGTTTCCGTCACCGCTTTGATGTGACGTATTCTACATAAATTGATCTAGGTCATAAAGCGCTATTTGCACTTTTATCATGCGGTTTTTTCATAATCACAAATAAGGTTTATCATGGTTATTGAGCTTATCCAACCAAAGATAATACTTACTGTCAATTTTACGCTTTACACCCTGTAAAACGCAGATTACATAGGTTTACCTTAATTTCGTTCCTCTAGCTACCGAAAAGTAAGGTTTTTCTCTACTATGCAAGCCTTTATTGGCTAGGTAATTATTAAAACGATGGAAAAACACTCACGGAAAGAGGATTGGATTGCAATCCTTACTGGCACGTTTTTAGTGGCGTTAGGCGTGTTCTTTTTACAGTCAGCGAATCTGCTAACTGGAGGTACGACTGGTTTAGCCCTGCTTTTAAATCAATTTTTGCCAGTAACCTTTGGTACTTTATACTTTATCGCTAATTGCCCCTTCTATTTATTGGCCTGGAAACGATTTGGGCGTAGCTTTGCCATTAGCAGTGCGATTTCTGGCGCTTTGGTGTCTGTGTTTGCCGATAACTTACACTTAGTGATTTCATTAGAAGTACATAATGAAATGTACAGTGCTGTGGCAGGAGGGTTATTGATGGGCTTAGGTATGCTCATTCTGTTCCGTCATCGCTCAAGCTTGGGTGGCTTCAACGTATTATGCTTGTTCATTCAAGATCGTTACGGTATCTCAGTAGGAAGAACCCAGATGGGTATCGATGCTTGTATTCTGTTTGCCTCCTTCTTCTTTGTATCACCTTGGATAATTGCCGTTTCGGTATTGGGCACTGCGGTATTGAACATCGTATTGGCAATGAACCATAAGCCAACTCGCTACTCAGTCAAGTACGCCTCTTAATATCAGCGAACGCATGGTGGACGTTAACGCTCCCTCAAAGGAGATGAGAACGAACATACTCTATTGAGAAATGACGGGGCTCCATAAGATACGTGCGCTGCTTGCAAGGGGAAAGGAGATAAGTGCAAAAGGATAAGAAAAGTGAGGGCGGCTCCCTCACTTAGCGACTTGTAAGCCTAATGGTCAACCAAGGCTTACTTGCGACAGTTTTTATAGATAACACGCCCAAGCTCAAGGCGTGCATTGTCACCTTTAGCATACAAAATCACACGGTTGATCAGTTCAGATGTGCCATCATCTAAAATGTACTTAATACCCGACCCCGCAGGGATCTGAGTCAAACGATACTCATGCTTAGGTAAACGTAGCACCGCCTTCTCATTCTCAAGATAAGCAACATCAAAGGAAGTATCAGACTCACATTGATAGGTCACAAATCCTTCATCTGAGATGGCATTATCCGGCGCTGCTGATTTTGAGCACCCAACTAACGCCAATGTACATAAAGATGCCATAAACATAGCTTTCATACTGCGTCCCTCGCCTTTACATAGTGAGCGGTGTCTATCTACTTTTATCTATGTCTATTATAGCCATCCATGCAAATAAGTACGCCCTAGATTATTCGCCTTTCAAGAATGCTGGTACATCTTTAATGCTATCAAGTACCACGCTCGCCAGTGCCTCACCTTTATCCGTAACTGGCTTGCCTGTTCTGACTAAGACTTTCGTGCCGATACCTGCCGCTTCTGCTGCCATCATGTCTTCCGCTTTATCACCAATCATCACAGAGTTAGCCATATCAATCTTCAGAAAGTCACGCGCAGAAATAAACATGCCAGGCTTAGGTTTACGACATTCACAATCTTGCTTGTAGTCACCAATACCATGTTCAGCATGGTGAGGACAGTAGTAGATACCATCAAGCTCTACGCCACTGTCAACAAAGTTCCAATCCATCCACTGCGTTAGAGAGAGAAAACGATCTTCACTAAACATACCACGAGCAATACCAGATTGGTTGGTGACGAGCACCAATAAGTAGCCCATATCTTTAAACGCTTTTGCCGCTTCAAACACACCATCGATGTATTCAAAGTCATGCTCATCATGGACGTAGCCATGATCAACGTTAATCACACCATCACGATCTAAAAAAACAGCAGGTTTAGACAAAATTTTATTCTCTATCAACTCTCTATTAATCATTAATTATTACACGCTTTATTTGCTTCATCACTATCTATTTGGTGCTGCGTTAATTCACGATTTATTCTGAGCAACCTATAGATTCGACGTTTAGACGTCTAGACGTAAAAATATCTATTGACTTAGATCATAGAACACCATAGCATCGTCTGTAAATCGAGCGAGCTATCGATATATTATTCTGTTCTACCTGCACGAGTTTCTCTATGATTAAAGTGAATCAAGTCAACAAGGTTTTTTATCAAGGCACTAAAGAAATCAATGCCTTAATTGATATCAACCTCCACATCCCTCAAGGCCAAATCTTTGGCGTCATCGGTTCTTCAGGTGCGGGTAAAAGTACCCTGATTCGTTGTGTGAATATGTTGGAAGCCCCAACCACTGGTGAAGTGATTGTTGACGGTATTGACCTCACCAAATTGAGCAAATCAGAGCTAAGTGAAGCTCGCCGTAACATCGGCATGATTTTTCAGCACTTCAATCTGTTGTCTTCTCGTACGGTATTTAACAACGTCGCACTGCCTTTAGAGCTTGCTGGTCAAGATAAAGCGCAAATAGAAAAGAAAGTGAGTGAGTTACTGAAACTGGTCGGTCTTGCAGATAAGCGGGATACCTACCCTGCAAACTTGAGCGGCGGTCAGAAGCAGCGTGTCGCAATTGCTCGCGCGCTAGCGTCAGATCCAAAAGTCCTGCTTTGTGATGAAGCGACCAGTGCCCTAGATCCGGCAACCACTCAATCAATCCTTGAGCTACTGCGTGAAATCAACCGCAAGCTGAATATTACTATCTTGTTGATCACGCACGAGATGGATGTGGTTAAAAGCATCTGCCATGAAGTTGCGATCATCGGCGGCGGCGAACTGGTAGAGAAAGGCACGGTGGGAGAGATCTTTGCCCACCCTAAAACAGAGCTTGCACATCAGTTCATTCGTTCAACGCTCGACCTTTCTATCCCTGAAGATTACCAAGCGCGTTTGCAAGAAACTCGCGTATACGGCAGCTACCCATTGGTGCGTCTTGAGTTTACCGGAGCAACGGTTGATGCTCCGCTGATGACGCAAATTGCTCGCAAGTTCAATATCGATGTCAGTATCTTAAGCTCTGACCTCGATTACGCAGGCGGTGTAAAATTCGGCATGATGGTGGCTGAGATATTCGGCAATGAATCCGATGATACTGCGGCGATTCAATTCCTACGTGACAACAATGTAAAAGTAGAGGTACTTGGCTATGTCCTTTAGTTTCAATGAGATCGCTGACTGGATCAGCCTTAACGGAAACCTTCTATTAGGCGCTACTGGCGAAACGCTTTACATGGTTGCGGTTGCCGGCATTGTTGGTTTTGCCGTCGGTATCCCATTAGGCGTGATTTTACACACCACCAAGAAAGGTGGGCTACTAGAAAACACTCAACTCAACAAGATTCTTGGTGCGGTTGTCAATGTCGGTCGTTCTGTGCCTTTCTTGGTATTGATGGTCGCAATCATCCCACTGACTAAGATGCTGATCGGGACCTTCATTGGTACGACCGCCGCGATTGTTCCACTGACCATCGGTGCGATCCCATTTGTTGCTCGACTGATTGAAAGCGCACTGCTTGAAGTGCCATCAGGTTTGGTCGAAGCCGCTCAATCTATGGGCGCAACACCTACTCAGATCATCAACAAGGTTCTGCTTCCTGAAGCCATGCCAACGATCATTAACTCCGTCACTATCACGCTAGTGACTCTGGTGAGCTACTCAGCCATGGCTGGAACCGTTGGTGGTGGTGGCTTAGGTGATGTGGCGATTCGCTACGGATTCCACCGCTACGATGTGACCATCATGGCCGTGACGGTAGTAATGCTGATTGTACTAGTACAAATTATTCAATCAATCGGTGATTCATTAGTGCGCCGTGTTGACCACAGATAAAGACTCACACATAAAGATTAGAGTCATCTGAAGCAAATTAAATAGATTTATTAAAAGGAGATTATTATGAAATTTAGCCTTAAAGGTTTACTTACTATCGCAGCTGCTGCTTCAGCGCTGGTTCTAGCCGGTTGTGGTGATAAAGAAGTCGATACTTCTAAAGTAAAAGTGGGCGTGATAGCTGGTGCTGAAGCACAAGTTGCAGAAGTTGCTGCTAAAGTCGCAAAAGAGCAGTACGGTTTGGATGTTGAACTGGTGACTTTTACCGATTACGTAACACCAAACGCAGCCCTAGATGATGGCTCTATCGATATCAACGCATTCCAACATGCACCGTATCTAGATCAACAAGTGGCTGACCGTGGCTACAAGCTAACTATCGCTGGTAACTCATTTATTTACCCAATTGCTGGCTACTCAAAAGAAATCAAGTCGATTGACGAGCTGCAAGATGGCGCGCGTATTGCGGTACCAAACGATCCAACTAACCTAGGTCGTTCGCTATTGCTTCTTGAGCAGCAAGGCCTGATTGAGCTTCGTGAAGGCGCAGGTCTGCTAGCGACGGTACGTGACATCGTGAGTAATCCAAAGAGTCTCACGATTGTTGAACTTGATGCAGCTCAACTACCACGCTCGCTTGATGATGTTGCTCTGTCTGTTATCAACACAACATACGCAAGCTCTATCAACCTAACTCCACAAAAAGATGGTGTATTCGTTGAAGATAAAGACTCTCCATATGTAAACCTTATTGTTTCTCGTGAAGATAACCTAAACGCAGAAAACGTACAGAACTTCGTTAAAGCTTACCAAACTGAAGAAGTGTACAACGCAGCTTATGAGATCTTCCAAGGTGGCTTAGTGAAAGGTTGGTAACTTCCCCTATTTGCACCCTATTGATACGCTAGTAACGAAATTAATGCGCAAATAACGAAAAAGCCGATATATGTCCATATCGGCTTTTTTATTGTCTTCGACCCGCTGAGCACTCGGATACGACTACTTGAGGTGATCCCAAGAGATGTTTGACACCAAGCGGCAGTCATCACACTTGAAATAGAAAATATCGTGGATTGGTGCATCAAGCAGCCATTCTCCCCCACATTGCGGGCATTTACGCTCTTTTTCATCTTTCAGGCTGATCCCACCAACACGGTATAGGTAGTAGTAGGTTGGCACCTTAGTCAGATATTCAATACGCCCTCTTAGACCCCAACCGCGTTTAAACAGCACACTCTTAGTATCACTGATCTCGGTTAGCGTTGCGTGTTCAGCGCGACACCCTCCCCCCATTTGTACTTCATCACAGGCTTGCCATTCTGTCTGCCATTTCAATACCGCTTTATGGTCGCCATTGAATGTCGGTGGATTACGATACAAAGGGATTGGTAGCAAGCTATCGCCACTGCGCAGCGGCGAACAGGTATGCACGAATGTGGTGTATAACACCTGCCAGCTTGGCGTTTCATCTTCTGCCACTTCTTCTGAGTTCAGATCTCTACCTAGCAAACGCATTTTAGGCGCAAGTAAACTCGCGTTAGATAAGCGATCAAAACACACTTTCACAAAGTCTGAGTGATTGCGCGGATGCAAACTGTCTTGCTCCGGGCACACAACGCGAACGAAGAACTCGCCTTCGCCCATCACGATTGGAAACTCACGACCTAACACTTGTCCGTTATAGCGCAGTGCGTCCATTAAGCCATTCACCGCCTTGTCGACAGCGCTGACCGTTGTATTATCAAAACACTCAAATTGCAGTTCTAGTACGTACATCTATTTATACCGCTGGTTGTAACTTTTCTAAGAACTCGGCCAATGTCTCAGCCAAGACATCACGATTTTTGGTGCCTAGGCGCTCCAAAATTACGTTACCCGTTAGGTTACAGATAGAGATAACATCCAACTCGGCATCGGTCGCGGCGATGAAAACCGTAGGCTTTAGCTTCAAACGGCGCTGAGTCACTAGGTGACCTAAGATGTTTTCTTGTAGGCATTCGAAGTCTTCATCACTCCAAATCTGTAACAGAGTCAGTTCATTACCGTCAAAGGTCGCATTCATATCGGCGCTGTATTGTGCGCCGTAGAAGATTTTAATGTCTTCATGCAGTGTCAGCTCAATACCGGTTTCAACATTGCTGAAATCCGCGTGCTGCTCACGTGGATAGTGTTTCCATAACACGGCATCACCGCTCTTTTCTTCTACACATGGCGATACGATGCCCACCAACTCCTCGTTGCGAGGTAAGCTTTGGTGGTGCTGTTGCCATGCGTCAACGTATCGCTGACTGAAAGAACCGAGTGCGTCTTGAGCACGTTGAGTCATGAAAATCTCCTAAACACAAAATAATAAATAGAATCCGAGCCCTTTCCGCACCGATTAAGCGATGACTTAATGACAGGATAATAGGGATTCAGTAAAATCGACCCTATTCTAATCGAATTTGAAACGAAAGTATGAGCAAATATTCTGACGCAAAAGAGCTAGCGGGTTTAACCCTTGGCCAAAAAACTGAGTACTCTAACCAATACGATGCAAGTTTATTGCAACCAGTACCTCGCAGCCTTAATCGTGATGATCTGGCACTAAATGGTGAGTTGCCTTTTGTTGGCCATGATATTTGGACCATGTACGAGCTTTCGTGGCTAAACACCAATGGCCTGCCACAAGTCGCTGTCGGTGAAGTTTTCATCCCAGCAACCAGCCCCAATTTAATCGAATCAAAATCTTTTAAGCTGTATCTGAACAGCTACAACCAGACTCAATTTGAAAACTGGGATCAAGTCACTGAGCGCCTGACCCAAGATTTGTCGGCATGTGCAGGCGAAACTGTGATGGTGAATGTAAACTCAGTCACCGACTACACTAACCAGCCTATCGTGACGATGGAAGGTGACTGTATCGACAACCAAAACATCCAAATCACTAGCTACGACTTTGAAGCATCACTGCTTGAAGGCGCAGCGGGCGAGCTCGAAGTTGAAGAAACTCTGCATAGCCACCTATTGAAATCGAACTGTTTGATCACTAACCAACCCGATTGGGGCAGCGTTGAGATCGCATATTCAGGTAAGCAGATAGACCGTGAAGCACTGCTACGCTATTTAGTGTCTTTCCGTGAGCACAACGAATTCCACGAACAATGTGTTGAGCGCATCTTCACTGACATCATGAAATACTGTGCGCCATCGAAGCTAACCGTGTTCGCTCGTTACACGCGTCGTGGTGGTCTGGATATCAACCCATATCGTTCAACAGAGCAAGATAGACCAAGTCACAATAAACGTATGGCGCGTCAATAATCAGGCACGATCCACCCACAATTATTTGAACCTACCTCATCTTTAAAGGGACATTAAAATGCGTTGGTTATACGTTGTCAGCCTATTTATTTTCAGCTTAAGCACCTCGGTCAATGCGTCGGTGTACTCATCGGCGCTACTTAACGAAGCCAATAATGTAGTTGAGATTGAGCCGGGACAAGCAAAAAAAATGGCAAACAGCTACCTAGCGCTGCGTGTCCTTTCAGATCAAAGCGATAAAACACCTTCAGCAATTTCTCGCGAAGAATCAGAGTCATTAATCCGAACACCCAATAGCAGCATTGATGCCTATAAGATCTTAGCCAGAGCGGAATACCGACTTGGCGATACTCTTGCGGCACTTCAGTACCTAGACCAAGCCTCTGAGTTAGCTGAAACTTATAATCTTGAGTATCTCAAGATCGACCTCAAAATCCTCAAAGTTCGATTACTTTGGCTAAGCGACGGGCAGTCATCAGCAGCCAAAACAGAGCTCAGCAGCATCGAAGAGAATTTAGAGTCGATAGATAAGACCTTACGCCTAGCAGAAGGCATCACCTATCGCCTTGTCATGTTAAAAGCAGAAATTGCCTCTTATGAGAATAATATTGATGAGGCCGAGCTGTACTATCAAGAAGCAAAGCGCTATCTAGAACAACGCAACTCTGAAAAAGTCACTATCGACTACCATATTGCTGTCGGTGAGTTCTATCTAACCCATCAGGAATACAACCATGCACTATCCGAGTTATTGTACGCTTATTGGAAATCAGTAGAAGGCAACTTGAGCTCACGACTGGCCAAGGTCAACCGTTTGATCGCGAGACTATTCCTAGAGCGACAAATATTAGATAAGGCCCTAGAGCATCTATCGCAAGCTGCCGATTTTTACGATAACTTTGAAAGCTCTCCTATCTTAGCGAGAGTGCTAAAAAAGATGGGGGATATCTATTATACCCAAGGGAAATACAACCTTGCTCTGGTGTATTTTTTCAACGTCCTCGATCATGAAAGCACCGACCGAGATATACACCAAGTCATTGATATCCGTCTAAGTTTATCAGCGACTTACTTACGCCTGTATAACTATCCACTGGCAGAACAATACCTAACACGCGCACTTAAGTTACTGAAAAAAAATAACATACCAAATCTTCAAGCGCGCGCTGAGCTGTTATCAGCTGGCCTAGCGTATCAAATGCAAGAAGGCGAACATGTGATTGAGCATGCGACACGAGCCCTAGAGATATCTCGTCAAGTCGATGATATACATTTGTCTCAGCTTTCATACCAATTACTTTCGTTCGGCTATGAACAAACCGGCCGCCCTCAGCAAGCTTTATCTAACCTCAAAAAATACAACAATTTAGTATCTTTGGAGCAGCAAAATCTCAACTTAATTGGCCAAGATGCATTCCGCCAACAGAAAGAATTTGCCGAGCAAACGTTGCACTATTCTGGTCAAGAGCAGGAGCTTGAGAAGTATAAATTGGAACATCGTAAATTCCAGAACATCGCGTTTTCGTTGTTCTTGTTCAGCGTTATATTGTTCTTCTTTGTGCTGCGCCGAGGTTACCTGATCCAAACCTTAGACAAAAAAGTCGATTCACTGAGTACCGACCTCTTTACGCACTCACGCTCAAAGCTTCCGAACTTGAGAATGCTCAATGCTAAACTCTCAAATTCTTTAGAGCAAACTAGCCAAACCTTCGAACAGTGGCAACTGGGGGAGTTAATTCACGAACCGCTCAACGACCGTTTACGCTTCGTGATGATTGATTTGCCGTTCCTACGCAACATGTACACCCAAAATGGTTACAAGGCTGGTTTAGAACTCGAAAGTGCCTTTGGTGAGTTCCTAAAATCAAAGCTTGAAGGACCGGCTCGTATATACCATTTTTCGGATGCGAATCTACTGTATATCGAACCCAATTCCGACCGAAATGCGTCACCTGAGGTCATGTTCAGAAAGATTCAATCTTGGATAGAGAGCTTCGAGACGCAACGCAATATCAACCGAACCATCCGTATGGGTATCGCAGACTACCCGTTCCTGCCGCGCGCTTATACGGCGATTAACGACCAAGAGTTGCTGGATGTGCTGTTGATGTCGACCAATCTTGCACGTGAAATCAGCATTAAAGAGCGCACCAGCCAATGGGTGTACTTAAAGGCTATCGACAATGCACCCGCAGCGAGTCTTGCGGCTGATAATATAAGAGAAGCATGTAAACATGCGATTAATCAAGGGTTAATAAAAGTACAATCTTCATATCAGAATGAGGACAATATCAAAAAAATGCTAAAAGATGGCTAGTTTAAGGGCGATTAACACTGGCAGTTGGTGACCTTATTTTCAGTTTTGTTATTATCGCTGTAATGACATTTCATCTCGATAATCGTAGTCGAACTACGCGGCGCTAATCTAATATCTATGGCCACTCTCGAAAAAGACATTCAAGCGCAGCTTCATCAACTAAAACTTCAGTTGGAACAAAGCCGCTTGACTCAGAGGGACACTTCGTTCAAGTTCATCAGAGAACAAAAAGTTCTAAAACGTATCGTGACGTCTTTAAGTGATGCCTGCGTTGGAACGAACAGCCATTTAGATAACAATCTGATCGCCCTTAAGGAAGAGCTAGAAAAACAGAAAGACATTAGCTCAATGATCCCCCAACTGGCTGTTTTAGAAAGGATGCTCAAGCAGAAAACATTGGCTATGGATAAACAGAATGAACATCTAGACGATAGCATTAAGCACAGCGGAGAAACGCTACAGCGCATCACTGGGCTTCCGGCGCAGTTAAAGCGCGATCTGAGAAACTTACTCAGTTTCTCAGAGTGTAATGGCAGCCAAAAAGTCGACCATGCGATGAAGTTGCTCAGTATTTATGAGCGAGCCATCAAGATCATGGCCAACAACTCGCGCACCCATTTTTCCGACATGGCTCAATCTCCTGAGCAAGAACTCCTTTCCGAGCTATCAACAGAATTACAACACCTGATCACCGAACTCGACTTCGAAGGTGAGTCTGGCGATCTACTGATCGATATTCGAGCAAAATTACTGCTGGGCACATCCTCGCAAAATCTACTTGAGTTGGCGCTGCACATCCTGAAACTGGTTATTGAAGGCACCAATTTAGAGCGTAAAAAGTCGGAACACTTTATTGTTCAGCTCAATGCCTCGTTATCTGCGAGTATAAAGACCGCAGACCAAAACGCCGATCAAAGCCAAAGCTACTTTGAACACCGCCAAGGGCTTAACTCTGAGCTCAGTAGCTTGGTAGTCAAGAGCCAAGAGTCGATCGATAAAGCGAAAGACATTGATACGCTTAAACGCTCGATTAACCCGCTGCTCAGTGAGATTGCTTCTCTATCTGAAAGGCTCAATCATGCTGAGCAAAAAGAGCAAGCTCTGATAGAGCGAATGAGTTACGGCAAGACTCAATTAGATTCACTTTATGAAGTGACCCAAGACTACCGTAAGCGCCTTGAAGATCAGGCTCAGCGGATGCTGCTCGACCCATTGACTAAGGTCTACAATCGTACCGCTTTCACTGATCGCCTGGAGCTTGAGTATCGCCGCTGGATCCGTGCCCAACACTCACTGCGAGTTGTACTGCTCGACATCGACAATTTCAAAGCGATTAACGATAGCTTTGGTTATACCGCCGGGGATAAAGCACTCAAAATCATCGCAAGAACCATTACCAAAGAAGCCGGTACCACCGATACCGTGGCACGCTTTTCTGGTGAAGAGTTTATTTTACTGCTGCCCGAGCAAACCGATGAATATTGTCATCAGGTGATTCAAAACATCCAGACTCAAGTGAGTCGCTTGCCCTTTAAATTCCGTGATCAACAAATTACGATCACCTTGTGTGCTGCCAGTACTCAGTTTAAAGAGTCAGATACACCAGAAGAAGTGTTAGAACGACTCAATAAAACACTCAACAAAGCAAAGCAACGCGGTAGTAACCAACGGGTTTGGCACTAAGTCACTTCTAGAATTAGTTTATTATATTTTTTTCGAACACTTATCACATACCATTTCCCTCAAGGTTTGCTAAGCTAATAGTTCACATTCGCTTAACAAGTATATGGTTAACTCTCTCGCCTTTAACCAAACTCTTTCAACGTTTGCTTGCCACTCTCGAGCCTGAGGGTCAACTTAACGTCCCCCTGCTCTTTTCAACAAGGAGGCACTATGATCACTCATATCAGCCCAGCCGGTAGCATGGATTTACTCTCTCAACTTGAAGTTGAGCGCCTTAAGAAAACCGCATCTAGTGATCTTTACCAACTGTACCGTAACTGCACACTCGCGGTGCTCAACTCGGGTAGTCACACCGACAACTCCAAAGAGTTGCTCGACAAATATCAGTCGTTTGATGTCGAAGTGGTGCGCCGTGAGCGCGGTATCAAGCTCGAACTGAGCAATCCACCAGAGCATGCCTTTGTAGATGGTGAAATCATTAAAGGTATCCAAGAACACCTATTTTCAGTGCTGCGTGACATTGTCTACGTCAATATGCACCTTGCAGACAACCAAAAACTGAATCTCACCAATGCCACCCACATTACCAACCTCGTGTTTGGTATTTTAAGAAATGCAGGCGCACTAACACCGGGCATCGAGCCTAACCTGATCGTATGCTGGGGGGGACACTCAATTAATGCCAACGAATACCAATACACTCGCGAAGTGGGTAATGAGCTTGGTCTACGTGAACTGAACATCTGTACAGGATGTGGACCGGGAGCAATGGAAGGGCCAATGAAAGGGGCAGCCATTGGTCACGCTAAGCAGCGCTATACCGATCATCGTTACTTGGGACTTACCGAGCCTTCAATCATTGCTGCAGAGCCACCCAACCCGATCGTGAACGAACTGGTAATCATGCCTGATATCGAAAAGCGCCTTGAAGCATTTGTTCGTATGGCACATGGCATTATCATCTTCCCTGGAGGCCCCGGTACGGCTGAAGAACTACTGTATATATTAGGGATCATGATGCACCCGAATAACGCCGACCAACCAATGCCGATTGTGTTAACCGGCTCAAAAGAGAGTGAGGATTATTTCCGATCTATCGATAAATTCATCGGTGAGACCTTAGGGGAAGAGGCTCAAAAGCACTATGAGATCGTGATTGATGATCCAGCACGCGCTGCGAAAATTATGAAGCAAGCGATGCCTGATGTGCGCTCTCACCGTAAAGAGATTGGCGATGCATACAGTTACAACTGGTCACTGCATATTGAGCCAGAGTTCCAACTGCCCTTCGACCCGACCCATGAATCTATGGCGGCGCTCGACCTACATATGGATCAAAAAACCGAAAGTCTCGCGGCTAATTTACGGAAAGCGTTTTCAGGCATTGTTGCAGGCAATGTCAAAGCTGAAGGGATTCTGGAGATAGAGCAACACGGCCCATTCCTAATTGATGGCGACACAGCCCTCATGAGCAAAATGGATCAACTGCTGAATGACTTTGTTGAGCAACATCGCATGAAACTACCAGGCAGTACGGACTACGTGCCTTGCTATAAAATTATGCCTCGCAGCGAATAACAACAAGTCATGACGTTTACGTCACCAACGTTTCAACTCACCAAGTGATACGTTACTATAAGGGGCTAGCTGCCCCTTATTTATTGCCTATTTAGTGGAAACTTATGTCTATCCATCTTGTTATTATCGATGCCTTGAATCTCATCCGACGCGTACACTCTGCTCAGCCGGACCCAACCGATATTGCAAGAACCATCACCACTACTGCTCGAACTCTTAATCGCATCTTAAAAGAATCAAAGCCAACCCATATCATTGCGGTGTTTGATCATCATTTACAAGATCGAGGCTGGCGCGCTGAAGTCCTTCCTGCCTACAAGCAAAACCGCAAGCCAATGCCCGAACCATTAATGAAAGGCCTTGATGCGATCCAACAAGCTTGGTGGGAGTTAGGCATTGATTCACTGCTGTCTGATGGTGATGAAGCGGATGATCTAGTGGCAACACTGGCAAAGAAAGTGGCTGACCACGGAGAAACCGTCACCATCATCTCGACAGATAAGGGCTATTGCCAACTGTTGTCACCAACGCTACAAATCCGTGACTACTTTCAGCACCGTTGGCTAGATAAACCTTTTATCGAAGCCGAATTTGGCGTAAAGCCTGAGCAGCTTGCTGATTATTGGGGCTTAACGGGCGTCAGCTCTAGCCAAGTGCCAGGCATTCCGGGAGTCGGACCTAAAGCTGCCAAAGAAATATTGACCACTTACCCAAATATTGAGGCCGCATTCCAAGCAGAAGACCTGCCGAAAAAGTATCGTAAGAAATTCGATGAACATATTGAGTCTGCCCGCCTATGCAAGCAAGTCTCAGCACTCAAAACAGACATTGATTTGGGCTTTAACCTGCAAGATATTCGCTACGAGTCTCAGTCTTAATTAACGTCATCAACCTCATTTATTTGTATTTATTTGTCTAAACCGCATTGACCCGTCTAAATAGCACTAACCTTCGTTATACGCCAAAGACAAAAAATGCTCCTTATAGGAGCATTTTCTTTATCACTGCCACTAACGTAAATGCTAGTAAGACGAGGGATTAGTACGGCGAGATATTCGATAGCGACTGAATATGAACCGTGATCTCTTCGCGGTCATGGTACAAGTGCTTAGCCTGCATCTTGAACTTCACTTTGTTATCAATCAGAAACTGTTTTAGATTCTCGATATCTTGCAGTACTTCATCGTAACGGCCTTTCATTGGCAGTTTAAGGTTGAATAGCGCTTCTTTCGCCCAACCTTTGATGATCCACTCACCCATCAGGTGTGCAACACGAGCTGGTTTCTCGACCATGTCACAAATAATCCAAGTCACGTTCTTACGGTCGGGTTCAAACTTAAAGCCATCCACCATGTGGTGCTTGATTTGACCCGTTTCCATTAGGCTGTCTGCCATCATGCCGTTGTCCACACAGTGAACGAACATCGAGCGCTTAACCAATTGGTAAGTCCAACCACCTGGACATGCACCTAAATCAACGCCCCACATACCCGGAGCCAGACGCTCATCCCACTCATCACGAGGGATAAAAACGTGGAAGGCTTCTTCTAGTTTCAATGTAGAACGGCTTGGTGCATCTGATGGGAATTTCAGACGAGGGATACCCATAAAGAACTGCGAGTTATTGGTTGGGTAAGAGTAACCAACAAAACAGTGACCCGGAGCGATGAAGCATAAATGAAGTACAGGCTTCTTCGCGTTATCTTTCGCTGTCATCAAGCCTTTACCGCGCATCGCTTGACGCATTGGTACGGTAAATTTACGGCAGAACTTCAAAAGCTCTTTTGCTTCGTTAGTATCTGGCGTTTCGATACGGATATCACCACAACGGGGGAAACCTTCTTTCTCAGAAAGCGCCTCAAGAATTGGAGAAATACGGTCGTCGGTTGGCAGATCTTTGATTTCAACGGCAACAGCCAGCATTTGACGAGCAAAGATCAGTGATTGGAAATCGATCTCTTTAATCAACTTGTCCGCTTCGCCAGCTTGGTAACATTCAAACAATACAAAGCCAGTATTGTTCTTTAGGCGAGGAAAACCAAACACTTCCAGTTGTGTTGCCTTGTCTTGAATTTCGCCAGCACATTCTTTTTCAAAACCAGAGCGACAATAAAGTAGTACGTGTTTCACTGAGTTACCTCTTTTATATTCAAAGCAGCGAAGGAGAAAACTCCCCAACCAATGATAAATAGTAGACCACCAAACGGAGTGATAGGGCCAAACCATTTTATTCCTGTCAGTGCCAAGCCATACAGGCTGCCACTAAAACAAAGGATGCCGATGATAAAGCAAATTGCCGCAATGAAAAAATATTTTTGTGATTTAGCGCCAAGTTTCATCTGTAGCAGTACGCCGCAGGCCAATATCACCAAGGTGTGGGTAAACTGATACTGAACACCTGTCTCAAACACGCCTAGCAAATATTCAGGCAAAATAGTTTTCAAGCCATGAGCAGCAAAGGCGCCAAGCATCACCGCAATCGCGCCTGAGATGCCGGCAAATGTGAGTAAATACTTACTTCTCATTGAGCACCTCTTTGATAAACGCCGACAGTTTCTCAACGATTAACGCAATATTCTGCTGCTCTGTGTAACCGGAGCTCTTTCGAGGCTTAAAGCTGTGGTCGCCGTCGGGGATAAACTCAACATGGATAGAATCAGACAGGTCGAAATCAGCAAACTCTTCACGCTTACCAAAGGTATCGCGTTCACCTTGTAAAATAAGACACGGCTTTTGCAGCTCAGCCAGATGCTCGCCTTTATATTTTTCAGGCTTGCCCGGAGGGTGGAAAGGAAAGCCTAAACACGCCATGGCTGCCACCTTATCAACTTCAGACAAATGGCTCGCCATACGCCCTCCCATCGACTTACCACCAATCACAAGCTTGTCGGCATCAACCTGCTCAATAACCTCTTGGTAAGCGTCAAGCAGCTTAGGGGCTCTGTCAGGCGGGCGACGCTTACCGTCTTCAGCTCGCTTGATCATGTAAGGGAAATTAAAGCGGATAACGCGTACCCCTTTCAATGCTAACCCAGTCGCCACCGATTGCATGAACTCATGATCCATACCTGCGCCAGCACCATGGGCAAAGATAAAGGTAATGGGATTGTTTTCCCCATCAATGATGACATTATTCATCAAGCAGATCCTCTTGCTCGCTTTGTGCTTTAGCCAGCATCCAGTCACGGAAAGTCGCGATACGCCCCATGTCGGCTTGTTTTTCATGGCACACCACATAGAAGGCATTCTTGCTGACTAACACCTCATCAAACGGCGCTATCAAGCGACCAGCCTCTATTTCTGGTCGAGCCAATACGTTATTACCCAGTGCGATACCTTGACCGTGCGCAGCGGCTTGCAACACCATGGTCGAATGGCTAAAAATCGGGCCATGGTTAACGTTAACCCCATCGATATCATTTTGTTTGGCGAACTGTTTCCAATCTTTGCGAGAGGTATCATGTAATAACGTATGGCATGCTAAATCACTTAGAGATTCTAATGGTTTATCCCCAAGCAACACAGAAGGAGAGCAGAGAGGGATCAGGTATTCTTGATAAAGTTTATCAGCCCTTAAGCCCGACCAATTACCTCGGCCATAATAGATGGCGACGTCTACGTCATCGGTCAGTGATCCTTCATCCATATCAACCGCCTTGATACGTACATCGATATCTGGCTCTTGTTGATTGAAATCAGCAAGCCTTGGTACTAACCACTGAATCGCAAAGCTTGGTGGCAAACTGATGGTCAACGCGCCCTTCTCGCTGCGCTCCAGCACTTTGTCCGTCGCCTCCGAAAGGGATGTGAAGATATCTTTAATATCTAAGAAGTAGCTTTGGCCTTCTTCAGTCAGTAATAAAGAGCGGTTTCTACGGCGAAACAGCTTCAAAGCTAAAAACTCTTCCAGTGCTTTTATCTGATGGCTCACCGCAGCTTGAGTAACAAACAACTCTTCCGCAGCACGGGTAAAGCTCAAATGTCGAGCTGCGGCTTCAAACACTCTTAACGAGTTTAATGGGGGTAATCGACGAGACATAGTTACTCTCTAAATAAGCATTAGTTTTTTTTGTCCGAAACATTATAATTTGTCGATTGCCTAGCGGCTAGATAAATTCTATATTTCGTTCCGCAGTAGTTATCCTGAACGGCTTGGCTCTCTCTAGAATCAATTGGTATAGTTTCTGCGATGTTGTGTTTGCAAACTCGTACTTTTCGAGTTGGGTAGAGTTCTACCAAATGTTTTGTTGCGGTTCGATACTGAAACGAAACATCTACTTCCTGTAGTTATTTTGACCTGTCTGTCAAATTTGTTTGCACCGCCTTATTGGGCGGTGTTTTTTTATGCCCAAAGAAAAACAGCCGCCGCTTTATCAATAGCTAGGCTAATTGATCTCCATTATTTTTCAGCCGCTATCGCCCTCTTACACAAGATCTAAAATCATCACTGCAACGGTATCTATAAGCAATAAAAAACCGCTTACTTTTCAGTAAACGGTTTTGCTAAATCTTCAACGATGGAGCTTCACACCACTATGGGCGGTAAACCTTAACGTTGTGGAAACCTTGCTCTTGCAGGTAAAGCGCTTGTAAGCGGCTCATGACACCACGGTCACAGTACAGCAAGTACTCTTTTGTTTGGTCTAGGTCACCAAACTGAGTCGAAAGCTTGAAGAATGGGATATGTTTAATTTCAACACCCTCTATCTCTAGCGGGCTTTCGTCTTCTTCATCTGGGCTGCGGATATCAAGAACGATAGCGTGCTCAGCAACAGCTTGAACTTGTTCAACTTCTGGTGCTTGCTCTTGGCTCTCTTTCTCAATGTCACGGATATCCATAACACGAGCGTTCTCAATCACTTGATCCAGCACTTCAAAGTTAAACTTCGCTTCTTCTGCTTCCAGTTTGCCTTTCTTCGCTTTTACTGTTGGCTTTTTAGAGATAACACCACAGTACTCAGGCATGACTTTAGCGAAGTCTTCCGTACCGATGATACGAGAAAGATCAATGATGTCTTCTTTGTCCCAGTTGATAAGTGGACGAAGAATCAAAGTATCTGTCACGTTATCAATATGGCGCAGGTTAGTTAGCGTTTGGCTAGAAACCTGACCCAGTGCTTCACCCGTTACTAGCGCTTCAATACCGAAACGCTCTGCAACCATACCACCAGCACGCATGAACATACGCTTTAGAACCACGCCCATTTGGCCGTCTTCTACATTCTCAAGGATTTCAGCAACCACGGGTTCAAAGTCTACAGAAATGAACTTCACCTTTGCCGATGAGCCGTATTTATTCCATAGGTAGTGAGCCACTTGCTTAACGCCAATCTCGTGCGCAGGACCACCAAGATTGAAGAAACAGTAGTGAACCTTAGAACCACGCTTGATGTGTAGGTAGCTTGAAACGCCAGAGTCAAAGCCGCCAGAGATCAAGCTGAGTAGGTCTTCTTGAGTACCAAGAGGGAAGCCACCTAGGCCTTTATGGCGAGCAAGAACTTGGTTAAGTTTGTCATTCGCCACTTCAACCTTAACGGTTACATCAGGGTTCTTAAGTCGAACTTTAGCTGACTCAACCGCTTGGTTTAGACCGCCGCCTACGTAGCGTTCAAGTTCAATAGACGTAAAGTCATGCTTACCACGACGCTTAGCACGAACAGAGAAAGTCTTACCTTCAATGTCAGCACGGCTACGTTCTAGTACTTGCTCGTAAATATCATGCAAGTCTTTGAATTCAGACTGCTGCACTTCTAGGGAGTGGTGAATACCAGGCGTATGAGTCAGAGCCTCTAACACTTCTGCGTGGTACTGATCACTCTCAGACGTCACTTCGATATGATCGCGACGGTTGAATACCGCAACACTTTCACAGCGACGTTGGATAACGTTACGAATGTTGCACTCTAGAATCCTTGTGAAGCGCTTACGCACCGATTCACTTTTTACAAAAATTTCCGGATGGGGCTTAACAATAAATTTCATAGTACTTTCACAACATTAATGTTCAAATTTTGAAAACGCTCTTCGCCAAGCAAATTAGAAAATTCACACAGCACTTTAAGCAAGAATAGATCATATCTAAATCTAAGGGCGCGAATTATACATGAGAAAGTGAAACAAGGAAAAGAGTGCTTGCTTTAACACCCTCATTAAACCGCTTGTCATTAAAAGTTGCAGGTTTCGCAACGACATAAATTCCGCAGAGAGCATGTTTAAAGAGCCGCAAACAAAAAGCCCAACCTCATCATAAGGTTGAGCTTTTTACGCTATCGATGTGCCAATGAATGGGGCGCTACATACTCATGTGTTATCTCTTGATGCAACTTGCCAGTTCTCAGCCTGCTATTGACCAATAACTGGCACTTCATCACTGTACATAGGTTGGCCCTGCATAATGCTAATTTCGACACGGCGATTGAGGCTACGTTGCCATTCAGTATCATTCGGCTCTACAGGCTCTGTGTCAGCCATACCACGTACTCTTAAACGTTGATGAGAGAATCCGCGCACCTTTTCCATCTCTTGAGCAACAGATACCGCTCGCTGTGATGACAAGTCCCAATTAGAGCGGTAAAGCTCTGAATCAAGGCGTTGATTATCGGTGTGCCCTGAGATTCGAACAATGCCCGGCACATCTTTGACTAACTCGGCGACCTGCCGTACCAATGGGCGGAACTTAGGCTGTAAGAAAGCAGAACCGGATGGGAATGCACCCTTCTCACGAATTCGAATCACAATCTGTTGGCCAAGATTTTCCACCTCAATAGCGCCTTGATCGATCTCTCGCTCCAGTGCCTTTTTTATACTCTCCATCAAGGTTTCCATCTCTTGCGATTGAGCTTCGGCTTGCTGTTGCTGTTGGTCTGACTCGGAGTTTTGATTATCGTGAGTCGACACCTCTGGCGACTTACCGCCCGTCATCTTACCTTGGTCACGCATCGTGCCGCTCGCTCGCTCAGATTCACCTTCATGAAACTCCAGTGTTTGCTGAGTAATATCAATAGTCTGCTGCATGATCACATCAATCGGTGTCGGCTCAGGACGACCCGGACGAAACTCTTGGGCAATGATGCTTGTCCCTTTCGGGATATCTTTTACTTCTAAGCGGTTTTGTACACCAAACGCAAATTTCATTGAACCCGCGATCTGTTTAAACTTCAATACGTCCATCTCAGAAAACGAGAGCAGCAATACAAAGAAACACATCAGCAGTGACATCAAATCAGCAAATGTTCCCATCCATTGTGGTAAACCCGGAGGGGGACATTTACATGGATTGTCTTCATCCATCGTTATTCCCCTTAAGCAGTTTCACCATCAATCGAACGCTTACCTTCGTTTAGGTAGCTCTTCAGGTAGCCGTCAATCACTCGTGGGTTTTGACCATCTTGAATGGCAAGCACACCATCCATCACCAAACGACGATTCAGCGTCTCTTGATCACGACGCAGTGCAAGTTTGTCTGCAATTGGGAAGAACACCATATTCGAAAGGATTGCGCCGTACAGGGTCGTCAAAAGTGCCACTGCCATAGCAGGGCCAATCGCTTTTGGATCATCCATGTTCGAAAGCATCGCAACCAAACCGACCAAGGTACCGATCATCCCCATTGCGGGAGAAACATCACCAAAGGCGGAGAACACTTTTGCCCCCTGCTCATGGCGTTCGGTGGTCAGTGCGATGTCTTTTTGCAATGCGGCACGCACCACATCACCATCGTGGCCATCCACCAATAGGTCGATACCCTTTTGCATAAAGCTGTTGCTAATTTCCATCTCTTCAAGTGCTAGGAAGCCACCTTTACGCGCTGCATCTGCCATCTCTACCACTTTAGCGATAAGGTCTTCAGGCTCATCGGCTTTGAACATAAAGGCTTTGCCGGCGATTTTCGCAGCGCCAAAGAACTGCCCCATGGTGAACTTCATCAGAACCACAAAGGTTGAACCACCAACTACGATCAAAATAGATGTCGTGTCATAAAACATCCCGAGGCTTCCACCTAGGATCATGGCCATGATTACAAAGGCAAATCCACCAATCAAACCTATTAGGGTTGCTAAATCCACTGAGCACTCCTCATGCTTTTTGTAGTCCTACGTCGACGATAACCTTCTTATCGGCAAGACGATAAGATCTTTTAGTAAATTCTTGGATTAAGTATCACACTTTTGGTTTTACAATCTCAACTATTCGCCGCTTTACCCTTATCAGTCCATCATAAACTCGATGGAGGTAGGGTTATTCGATGAAAATGACTTCAAGCTCCTTAAAAGCGCACTTTCTAGTAAAATTTCTTGGTTACATTTGACCATATCAGTAGCCTAGGGTAACGTTCGTTCATCTTTCCAAACGCAGATTTATTATGGCTACTAAGAAACCTGAAAATATGAGCTTTGAAGCAGCAATCGAAGAGCTTGATGGCTTGGTTGATCAACTTGAGAATGGTGATCTAGCCTTAGATGATGCGCTGAAAAAGTTCGAACGAGGCATCTCCCTCGCTCGTGCTGGTCAAAGCAAACTAAACGATGCTGAACAACGTGTTAGCATTCTACTGCACAATGATGAAAATGCAGAACTGAGTGACTTTAACCCACAACCAGAATAACGAATTGTATGAGATCCCCTATGATCGAGACTTTATTGTCTTATCAAGCACGTAATAACGAGCAACTGAACCTTTGGCTTGATCAGCTGCCACACCAAAATCAGAACCTGATCAACGCGATGCGTTATGGGTTGCTGTTAGGCGGCAAACGCGCACGCCCATTTCTTGTCTACATTACCGGGGAAATGCTTGGCTGCAGCGCAAAAGAGCTCGATACTCCGGCCTCTGCAATCGAATGTATTCATGCCTATTCTCTTATCCACGACGACCTTCCAGCAATGGATGATGACGAACTGCGTCGTGGTCATCAGACTTGCCACATAAAATTCGATGAAGCAACGGCTATTTTAACGGGCGATGCGCTACAAACTCTCGCGTTTACTATACTTGCGGAAGGCTCATTAAGTAGCGATGGCGAAAGCAACCGTGTGCGAATGATTCAACGCCTAGCCGAAGCCTCAGGGGCACAAGGTATGTGCATTGGTCAAGCGCTTGATATTGAAGCTGAAAATCGCTCTATCACGCTAGAAGAATTAGAGGAAGTACACCGCAATAAAACCGGTGCGCTAATGAAATGTGCGATTCGTTTAGGTGCTCTTTCTGCTGGCGAAAAAGCGTTTGAAGTGATGCCTCAATTAGACAAGTACGCCGATGCCATTGGATTAGCATTCCAGGTGCAAGATGATATTTTAGATATCACTAGCGATACTGAAACGTTGGGTAAACCACAGGGTTCTGACCAAGAATTAAACAAAAGCACCTACCCTTCTTTGTTAGGTTTAGAGGGCGCTCAACAAAAAGCGCACGCTCTACTACAGGAAGCGCTTCAAGCTTTGGCGGCGATCCCATACAATACCCAGTCACTCGAAGAGTTCGCCCGATACATCATCGAGCGCAAGAACTAAGACAATAAGCGCGCATTACCTATGACTCTTGATATATCAAAGTACCCAACTCTTGTTTTGGCTGATAAGCCAGAGGATTTGCGTCTTCTTCCCAAAGAGACGCTAACACAGCTTTGTGATGAATTACGCACCTATCTTCTTAACTCAGTGAGCCAGTCAAGTGGTCACTTAGCGTCAGGCTTAGGTACGGTAGAGCTAACAGTAGCTCTTCACTACGTGTACAACACGCCTTTTGACCAATTGGTTTGGGATGTTGGGCACCAAGCATACCCGCACAAGATTCTTACTGGTCGTCGCGACCGCTTGTCGACTATCCGTCAAAAAGACGGACTGCACCCATTCCCATGGCGTGAAGAGAGCGAATACGACACGCTTTCTGTTGGTCACTCTTCAACTTCGATCAGTGCTGCCCTCGGCATGGCAATCAGTGCTAAGAAAGAAGGCAAAAATCGTAAAGTCGTGAGTGTGATTGGTGATGGCGCAATTACTGCTGGTATGGCTTTCGAAGCTATGAACCACGCGGGCGATATTCACAATGACATGTTGGTTATCCTTAACGATAACGAGATGTCGATCTCTGAAAACGTAGGTGCTCTGAACAACCACCTAGCTCAAGTTCTTTCTGGCAGTCTTTACACGTCTATTCGTGAGGGCGGCAAGAAAGTGCTATCTGGCGTTCCGCCGATTAAAGAGCTCGTTCGCCGTACAGAAGAACACCTAAAAGGCATGGTTGTCCCTGGCACCATGTTTGAAGAGTTAGGCTTTAATTACATTGGTCCAGTTGACGGGCACGATGTGAATGAGCTGATTAAAACGCTGAAGAATATGAGAGACCTTAAAGGTCCTCAATTCCTGCATATCATGACTAAGAAAGGCAAAGGCTACGAGCCCGCTGAGAAAGATCCAATCGGTTACCACGGCGTACCGAAATTCGATCCAGCACACTCAAGTCTGCCTAAGAGCACCAGCTCTAAACCAAGTTTCTCTAAGATTTTTGGCGACTTCCTGTGTGATATGGCCGCGCAAGATCCTAAACTTATGGCGATAACGCCAGCAATGCGAGAAGGCTCTGGCATGGTGCGTTTCTCGAAAGAGTACCCAGAACAATACTTCGACGTAGCGATTGCTGAGCAGCATGCTGTGACGCTAGCAACGGGTATGGCGATTGCGGGTGATAAGCCGATTGTCGCTATCTACTCGACGTTCCTACAACGTGGCTACGATCAACTGATCCACGATGTGGCTATCATGGACTTGCCAGTTATGTTCGCTATTGACCGTGCAGGCCTTGTTGGGGCTGACGGTCAAACACACCAAGGTGCGTTCGACTTAAGCTTTATGCGTTGTATTCCAAACATGGTGATCATGGCGCCAAGCGACGAGAACGAATGTCGCCAAATGCTATACACAGGCCACCAGCATACAGGTCCAAGTGCCGTTCGTTACCCTCGCGGTAATGGTATGGGCACTGAAATTCAAAATGAATTTACTGCGCTTGAGATTGGTAAAGGTCGTATCGTTCGCGAAAGCGAAAAAGCAAAAGAGGGCTCGAAAGTCGCTATCCTAAGCTTCGGCACTTTCCTTGAGAGTGCACTTCAAGCCTCTGACTCCATTGATGCAACAGTTGTAGATATGCGCTTTGTGAAACCGCTCGATGAAGCTCTGATCAAACAACTTGCTGCTGACCACGATGTTCTGGTGACTATCGAAGAGAATGCGATTGCAGGTGGTGCAGGCGCAGGTGTGATTGAATTCTTGATGCAAGAGAAACTGCTGATGCCAGTATTGAACCTTGGCCTACCAGACAAGTTCATTGCTCAAGGTACGCAAGGCGAACTGCATGAAGAGCTTGGTTTGGACGCGAAAGGCATTGAGAAGTCTATCTCTGACTATCTTGCAAAGTAGCCTTAATACGTAAGCTCGTAAGCTCGTAAGCTCCGCAAACAAAAAAAGGTTGGCCCTAGGGTCAACCTTTTTAGTATCTGCTAATTAGTTTGGTGTATCGCCAACTAAACCTTAATCTTTCAGTTAGTTCACACTAACCAACCAGCGAAATGTGCCACGGCATACAACGAAATAGCCGCCATAATACCCGCCACAATATCGTCAATCATGATACCTAAGCCGCCGTGAATTCGTGCATCTAACCAACCAATCGGCCAGGGTTTTACCATGTCAAAGAAGCGGAAAAGTACAAAACCAGTCAGAAGCCATTTCCAGTCATCGGCAGGAATATTCAGCATAGGCACTAAGCTCATGGTGATCCAAAAGCCCGCAAACTCATCCCAAACGATAGAACCGTGATCATGCACACCCATATCATCAGACGTTATTTGGCAGATCTTAATACCAATAATGCAGCTTACCACCACCACGGCAACGTAAGCAGGAAACGGTAACTGAACCAACAATAGGTACAACGGAATTGACGCAAGCGTGCCCATTGTGCCGGGAATAATAGGCGATAAGCCACTGCCAAACCCCGTGGCTAACAAGTGCCAAGGGTTTTTAAGAGAAATAAGAGAGAGAGGGTTTGTCATCCGTTTACCTTAAAGTGATCATAACCAGTTAAGTCCCAATTTAGTGGCTTACCGTTATTATGTAATTCAAAGAATTCTACAGGTCTTATTTGACCAATGCAGGTAACTTTTGTTCCAGTATGTGACAAAGTACTTTCCAATGACCCTTTATTTTCTTCCGGCACAGTAAAGCACAGTTCGTACTCTTCACCACTGGTCAGTGCATACTGCTGAGCAGCGGTGATATTTGGTGCAAATTGGCGTAACTCTTGAGAGATTGGCAAGGTACTCACATCAATGCTTGCCCCGACCTGAGAGCGCTTAAGAATATGCTTTAAATCGGCAATCACGCCATCTGAGATATCTATCGCCGATGAAGCAAGGTTGACTAACGCCTGACCCGCCAAAACACGTGGCGTACTCAGGTAGTGCCTCTCTTCAAGCTCAAGCGCATAAGGTTTTGCTCTGTTCTGCTGTGGGTCGAGCAACACCTCGAGGCCAGCTTTACTGTCCCCTAGATTGCCCGTTACGTATATCCAGTCACCCACTTTAGCACCATCTCTGCGCAATGCACGTCCTTCAGGCACAAAACCTTGTACAGTCAGCGTTAAACTTAGCGGACCTTGGGTTGTGTCCCCCCCAATTAACTGAATGCCAAAGTAGTCAGCAAGCTTGAAAAAAGAATCACAAAATGGAGCCAGCCATGTCTCATCCACTTCAGGCATGGTTAAAGCAAATGAAACCCAAGCCGGAGTAGCTCCCATCGCAGCAAGATCACTAATGTTGGATGCTAAAGCCTTATGTGCCACCCATGCCGGGTTTGCCCCTGCTAAGAAGTGGGTGCCTGCAACTAAGGTATCCGTGCTGATCGCGATCTCAACATTACTGGGCGCTTTAACTAAAGCGCAATCATCGCCAGCGGCCAGATGTACGTCTTTACGTTGTGGTTGTCGATTTACAAAATATTTTTCAATCAGGTTAAATTCGCCAGACATCACATGCCCTATCTTTAGTCTTCATACAAATCGCCGTAATTATACCAAGCACAGTAAGTAAGTGATCAAAATTAGCGTAGAGAAAAGGCTTGAGAACAAGGCAGCTCTTTTCGACAAGAAGTTTCGATAAGTAGTTATTCTACAATCAAAAATTGTAGCGCAGTTATCGAGCGTTTTAGCAAGCTAGGGTGACCAATTATTTACTACAATTGGTATTATTGATATTACAGAAATTGAGTTACAAAAAAGGCCAGCATAAAAGCTGACCTTTAGATTCAATATACGAACGTCTTATTTCTTACGAACGTGTGGCGCTGCTTTATCAAGCACACCATTCACAAACTTATGGCTGTCTTCTGCTGCGAATACTTTCGCCAGCTCGATAGCTTCGTTGATAACCACTTTGTATGGTACATCTTCGCGACGAGTCATCTCGTACATAGCTAAACGTAGAAGCGCGAGTTCCATCAGATCCAGATCTTGCATAGGGCGAGATACGAATGGACGAAGCTTGCTATCAAGTTCCATGTGGCTAAGAGCAACACCAGTCAGTAGGTCGCGGAAATATGCAACGTCTGTTTCTGGCATAGCAAGTGCAGGCTCTGCAGCATGATGCTCTTCTTCATCATACTTACCACCAGATAAGAACTGTTCTTCAACGGTAGCAATATTTTCTTTAGTAATTTGCCAAGAATAAATTGCTTGTAGAGCAAATTGACGTGCGTTACGACGTGCGGCTGGTTTCACACTGGCCCCCATTAGGAATCGATTTCAGAAAGAACGTTGATCATCTCAAGTGCGCTAAGTGCAGCTTCTGCACCTTTATTACCAGCCTTGGTTCCTGCGCGTTCAATAGCTTGATCGATCGTATCAACAGTAAGGACACCAAACGCAACTGGAAGAGAATATTCCAGAGACACTTGTGCCAAACCTTTATTACATTCACTACAAACATAGTCAAAGTGAGGAGTACCGCCACGGATCACTGTACCAAGAGATACAATCGCATCGAACTTACCTGTTTTTGCAACGCGCTGCGCGACAAGTGGAAGTTCTACTGCTCCAGGGCAACGAACAACAGTGATGTTGTCTTCGCTTACTTGTCCATGACGCTTTAAAGTATCGATTGCACCAGAAAGTAAACTTTCGTTAATAAAACTGTTGAAACGAGCAATAACGATAGCAATTTTTGCATTTGGCGCTGGGAAGCCACCCTCGATCACTTTCATAAGCCTTCCTTTAACTATTTTCATCAAGTGAGAATCGCCGGATTCTAGCATAAAACTGTGAGCAATATCTAATGGTAATTTAGAAGAACAGACACCGGCAATGTAAAGATGATAATGCAGCGCTGATCCCAAGCATATAGGAACAGTGAGTAACCAAGTTTATGTATTGAACACGTTTTGAGTCGAACTTGGCTACTTTGCTCTTTTGCCAAGATTTATCACCAAAAGAGCCACTGAAATCATCGGTAAATTATGTCGCTACAAACGGAGAAACGTCTGCTCGCTGACACAGGATTTATTCGCAAACGTACTCAACAACGTTAAGACCAAAACCACCCAATGCGTGGTAACGCTTAGTGCTTGAAGAAAGCAGACGCATATCGTGCACACCGAGATCTTGTAGGATCTGAGAACCGACACCCACACGACGCGAGGTACCCTGCTTCTTCGCCATAGTTGGCTGTTCGTTCTTGTCTTGCGCTTCGAATGTCTTCACTTTGTGAATCAATAAATCTGAAGACTCTTCGTTGCCCAGAATAACCAGTACACCACCTTCATCGCCAATGCGCTTCATCGCTTTATCTAGCGACCAGCTACGCTCAGTACCACGGTCTGAATGAAGCAGATCAGTGAACGTGTCATGCAGGTGAACACGTACCAAAGGAGCACCTTCAGATAGGTCGCCTCTTTGCATCGCGTAGTGGATCTGGTTGTCAATGGTGTCACGGTAGGTCACAAGCTCAAAGTCACCAAATTCCGTAGGTAAGTGACATTGCGCCACACGCTCAATCGTCGTTTCTGTGTTGTTACGGTATTCAATTAAGTCCGCAATGGTGCCTAGCTTGATATCGTGCTTTTCTGCAAACACTTCAAGGTCAGGACGACGAGCCATGGTGCCGTCATCATTTAAGATCTCAACGATAACCGAAGCTGGCTCACAACCCGCTAGACGTGCTAAATCACAACCCGCTTCCGTATGACCCGCGCGAGTCAGAACACCGCCATCTTGTGCTGTCAGCGGGAAAATATGACCAGGTTGAACAAGATCAGCCGCTTTCGCATCTTTCGCCACTGCCGCTTGAACCGTCACAGCGCGATCTGATGCAGAGATACCCGTAGTGACCCCCTCTGCCGCTTCAATCGAAACCGTAAAGTTCGTGGTGTACTGTGCATTGTTGTCTTGAACCATAGGCGCTAGCCCCATACGGCTTGAACGCTCTTTGGTTAGCGTCAGACAGATTAAGCCACGGCCATACATCGCCATGAAGTTAATCGCTTCTGGCGTCACATGTTCTGCTGCCATGATCAGATCGCCTTCATTCTCGCGATCTTCATCATCCATCAGGATAACCATTTTTCCTAGGCGAATGTCTTCAATAATTTCTTGAGGAGTACTAATTGGCATTGTTCTATATCCTTTGAAATGGTTCTGCTTCCAAGAACCGACACTGTTTAAACCTGATAATATTGCTTCGCTTTACAAAGTCTCGCTTAACGCACTTTGTATCAACGGTTAGGCAAAACCATTCTGCTGTAAGAATTCCATCGTTAATCGAGATTCAGGCTCAGACTCTTGTTGCTGACCTTGCAGTAAACGCTCCATGTAGCGTGCTAACACATCGACTTCTAGATTCACTTTACGACCGACATTGAATTGGTCAATGGTGGTTTCTGACGAAGTGTGAGGAACGATCGTCAGCTTAAATGCATTCTTACGTAAATCGTTCACGGTAAGACTAATACCATCCACCGTCACCGAACCTTTTTGAGCTACATACTTTGAGATTTCAGCCGGCATTTCTACCCAGAATTCAATCGCACGGCCAACTTGGTTACGCTCAACAATCTCGCCCACGCCATCCACGTGACCTGATACGATGTGACCACCGAAACGCGTGGTTGGTAACATTGCTTTCTCAAGGTTAACTTTATCGCCTGCTTGGTAATCGACAAAACCCGTTTTTTTCAGGGTTTCAAGCGAAAGGTCTGCACTGTAGCTGTGATCGTTAAATTCCACGACCGTCAAACAAACACCATTGGTAGCGATACTATCGCCTAACTGAACGTCAGCCATATCAAGCTTACCCACGTTAACCGTTACGGTGATGTCTTCTCCGCGGGGAGTGATTGCACTCAATGTACCTACGGCTTCTACAATTCCTGTAAACATTTTAAAACTCTTTTTGTTGTCAACGACATGTATGTAGTGAGCGGATTTATTCCCACTATAGTTTCGTTATTATCGGTTTCGAAATACGGGTTTCGCTACGATGCGAATATCCACACCAACCTGCCGAACATCTTTAATTTCTAGGTCAATCACATCAGACATTGAGGTGAGCCCTAATGCGCCCATCAAACCTCGTCCGTCACTGCCCATAAGTTTAGGAGCTAAATAGAGGATTAGCTCATCCACCAGCTGCGCTTCAATCAAGCTTTGTGCCAACGTGGCACCCGCTTCGACCCAAATATGGTCAATATGATTCGCAGGTAGCTGACGCATCAAATCGTGTAAGTCCAGCTGACCTGCATCCGTTGTTCCGACTGTAATATCGGCAGAGGCTTCAGCGACTCTCAATACCGATGTTGGTGTCTGGTATAACTTGAGCTCAGGGCGAAGTTGATTTTGGCGATCAAGAATTACGCGAATCGGCTGACGTAGCTCGTCTTCAGCGTAATGAGATTGAGCGCTGCTTGGTAATTCAGCCCAACGAACATTCAGCGATGCGTTGTCTTCAATCACCGTTTGGCTAGTTGATAGCACCGCACCGGATTTTGCTCGATAATTCTGAACATCACGACGTGCTTCTGGCGATGTTATCCACTGGCTCTGGCCATTTGCTAGCGCCGTTTGCCCATCAAGGCTGGCTGCCATCTTAAGCTGAACAAAAGGCATGCCTGTTTGCATACGCTTGATAAATGCAGGATTCAAATCGAGAGCATCTTGCTCAAGCAAACCGATTTCAACCTCAATACCCGCGTCGCGTAGCATGTTGATGCCACGCCCTGCGACTTTAGGGTTTGGGTCCTGCATGGCGCAAATCACTTTCGAAACTTGAGCCTTAATCAAACCTTCAGCACAAGGCGGCGTTCGCCCGTAATGAGAGCAAGGCTCTAGCGTGACGTAAGCCGTCGCACCTTTTGCCTTATCACCGGCCATTCGCATGGCATGCACTTCAGCATGAGGTTCACCGGCTTTGGCATGAAAACCTTCACCAACGATCTGGCCATCGGTTTGTACGATGACACAGCCCACATTCGGGTTCGGTGCTGTGGTGTAAATGCCGTGCTTAGCTAAGTGAATAGCGCGCGACATCATTTGATAATCTAGAGGAGTAAAGTTTGACATGATTGAGGGTTAATCCTCTAATCTAGCGATTTCTTCGCCAAACTCTCGGATGTCTTCAAAGCTGCGATAAACCGATGCGAAACGGATGTACGCTACTTTATCCAATTCTTTCAATTGGCCCATCACAAGATTACCGATCATCTCGCTTGGTACTTCACGCTCACCAGTTGCACGGAGTTGTGACTTAATCGTACTGATCGCAAGTTCAATTGCATCAGCACTCACTGGGCGTTTTTCTAGGGCGCGCTGAACACCACCGACCATTTTATCTTCATTGAATGGTTCGCGGTTTCCATTTGACTTAATTACTTTAGGCATCACAAGTTCCGCCGATTCGAACGTAGTAAAACGTTCACTACATGCAAGGCATTGACGACGACGACGAACCTGATGGCCATCGGCGACCAGTCTTGAATCGATTACTTTCGTGTCGTTCTCTGAACAAAAAGGACAATGCATATCACCTCCAAATAATTAGTATTAGTGTAACGGAATTGCCAAACGTAAGGAAAGAAAAAGGGCCAATTCAGGCCCTTTTGTGTGGTGATTCATTGATTATTGCTACTCGAAAGCCATTTCAAAAATGAGCCAAGGAGTTAAATTAACCGCGAGCATTAACCACGAACTAAATAGTTCGCTTTACCCACCCATTTATAACTTGTCAGCTCTTCTAAGCCCATAGGGCCGCGAGCGTGCAGCTTCTGAGTAGAAACCGCCACTTCGGCACCTAAACCAAACTGTGCACCATCAGTAAAGCGAGTAGATGCATTCACGTAAACCGCTGCAGAACCGACCGAGTTAATAAAGCGCTCAGAGCTGTCTAAGCTGTTGGTCATGATCGCATCTGAGTGGCTCGCATTATGTACGCGCATATGGTCAATCGCTTCTGCAACGTCAGCAACCACTTTCACGCCTAGCGTGTAGCTTAGCCATTCGGTGTCAAAGTCACCTTCAACTGCATCACGTTGGTCTTCAAAACCAGTAAGCAATGATTTTGCACTCGCGTCCGCAACCAAGGTTACCTTGCCTGCTAAACGCTGCTTCAACTTAGTGAAGAAAGCATCAGCCACCGCTTCATGCACCAACAAAGTATCTAACGAGTTACACGCTGATGGGCGCTGAACTTTTGAGTTTTCAACCACATCTACCGACTTTTCAAGGTTCGCACTTTCATCAACGAAGATATGGCTGATGCCAAAGCCGCCAATGATCACCGGGATGGTGCTGTTCTCTTTACACATTTTGTGCAAGCCAGCACCACCACGAGGAATAATCATATCCACGTAGTCATCCAGTTTCAGTAGTTGAGAAACTAATTCACGATCAGGCTTCTCGATGTACTGAACAGAAGCCGCAGGAAGTTCCGCTTTTTCTAGTGCAGACTGGATTACTTTAACCAGTTCCATGTTCGAGAAGAACGTCTCTTTACCACCACGTAGGATGCTTGCGTTACCTGTTTTCAAGCACAGCGCTGCAATATCTATGGTTACGTTCGGACGTGCTTCATAGATGACACCAACCACACCAAGTGGTACGCGACGGCGAGACAGTGACATACCGTTTTCCAGTACTTTGCTGTCAATCTCGCTGCCGACGGGATCATTCAGGCTAATCACGTTACGTACATCGTTAGCAATACCCGCCAAACGCTCTTCATTGAGCAATAGACGGTCAAGTAGTGCATCCGTTAGACCCGCTGCACGGCCCAGTTCAATATCTTTCGCGTTCGCTTCTAGAATATCCGCCGCGTTAGCTTCTAGCTCATCTGCGATGATCGCCAATGCTTGGTTTTTTTGCGCCGTTGATGCGGTCGCGAGGTGGAAAGCAGCGTCTTTTGCTGCAATACCCATGTTAGTTAAATCCACGTTTAACTCTCCCTAAATTCTGTCTGTCTTTGGATGTAACAAGGCGATTCGCACGAGCTACTCTTGAATCACAACTAGGTCATCTCGGTGAATCACCTCAGCCCCATAATCGTAACCAAGAATCTCACCAATATCTTTACTGTGCTTGCCCGCTATTTTGACTAGGTCTTGACTTGAGTAACTGGAGATACCACGCGCAATGACCTTACCTTTCGTGTCCATCACTTGGGTTGCAGCACCACGAGAAAACTCTCCGCGAACTCGAATGACCCCTTTTGCTAATAAGCTGCTGCCTTTGGTGTTCACAGCACTCACCGCACCATCGTCAACCACGATGTCACCAGCAGACGCTGGGCCTGCGAGAATCCAACGCTTACGGTTTTCTAGCGCTTCCTCTAAAGGCAAGAAGCGAGTGCCTTGCGGGTTATCACTCAATGAGTCAAATACCACATTCTCAGCACTGCCTGCTGCAATAATCACTTCAATACCTGCTCGACGCGCAATATCTGCCGCCTGCAGTTTCGTTGCCATACCGCCCGTACCTAATGCAGTACCGCTGCCGCCTGCGATCTTACGCAGTGTGTCATCAATGGTTTTCACTTCTTTGATGAGTTCGGCATTTGGATCTTTACGAGGATCGGCGGTAAATAGACCTTTTTGGTCTGTGAGCAACAAAAGCTTATCTGCACCGCACAAAATACCCACCAGCGCCGACAAGTTATCGTTGTCACCCACTTTAATTTCGTTAGTCGCTACGGCGTCGTTTTCGTTAACGACAGGAATAATATTGTGTTCAATCAACGCATTGATTGTGTTTCTGGCATTAAGAAAACGCTCACGATCATCAAGATCGGCACGCGTTAGTAGCATCTGACCAATCTTAAGGCCATAAATAGCAAACAAAGACTCCCAAGCTTGAATCAACTGACTTTGCCCAACTGCCGCCAGCAACTGCTTGCTCGCCATTGAGTTGGGAAGTGCGGGGTAACCAAGGTGCTCACGCCCTGCTGCAATTGCACCAGACGAAACCATAACCACAGAGTGGCCTTGTTTTTTTAATTCAGCACATTGACGAACCAGCTCAACCATGTGAGCGCGGTCTAATGCCAATGTTCCACCAGTTAAGACACTGGTACCCAGTTTAACAACCACAGTTTTACGCTGTGCTGTTGTCCCGCTTTGATGATTTGTTGTCATGAAGTCTTTTACGGATAAACAAATAAGAGGTGATGTTTTAGCAATCAACTGGGGAATTCACAAGCAGAAAAGGTGCGAAATCGCACCTTTTTACTTTATATCGCACCTTTTTACCTGATAAAGAAGAGTCGTCTTTAAAATCAGACGAATTCGACAGACTCTTCGTCCAGTTGGACGCTGATTTCAAACTTACTTTGCAGTTCATCAACCAGTTTTTTATGAAAGGCTTCTTGAGTGCGAGACACTTCCGCGACCGCCTTTTTAGGTAGTGGTAAACAATCCCAGTTACCATCCATGTTGTATTTACCGATATTGTATTTCGCTGAATAGCCCTCTTCCGACTTATTCAACTCAAGCCACCACCCCCAAAACTCGCGCTCTTCTGGTGACTTTTTATCGTTTACGCACACCGACAAGCAATCAAAAAGATAGTGGCCCTCTTCAGATTGCGGCTCTCTCAAATAAGGGCCAATTGCTTTTAAAACGTTCAACAAACGATAATGAGTAGGTTGTTGTGTCACTTTTGACATATTGAATCTCCATTTTCAATGTTAAGAATGACGTTACTCAGATTTAAAGTAGAAGACTTAAAACAGCCTCCCACCCTATTAATCACCACTGAGTATTAGTTACTTAGGTTGCATACCTTTCCATACTCAACTAATTTCAGAGAGATGTCATCTAAATAATTCATCCTCAAGCCACTTTATCGCGAATTCGAGGGATTGCTCATAGCCTTGTGTAATGGATTTCGATTTGATTTCTCTCGCTCTACCATAATCACTGTAAATCGCGACCAGTTTGTTATCCGTCGGAGGTGACACTGGGTCTCCCTCCAAAGCCAATGCTAATATCGGTACTCTGGTCTTACTGTTTGACAACAGCCCTTGAACCTTGAGTGACCATGCCATCAGCTGACCGGAAAGACTGTTGATATCAACCGCACCTTTGCCAAGACGTGAAGCCAGCACGTCTAAATGCATCTTAGGCATCTGCTTTAACTTATCAGGATGAACAAAGATATCGTGGATCGGTGCTCCTAAAGCAATACACGCCTTGATCTTATGTTGCTCAAGGAAAGATAACCTCACCATGGCATTACCACCAAAACGGAAGCCAAATAATCCAACCTTATGGTGATCGACCCACGGAATCTTAGGCAACTCATTGAGCACCGCTTGGTGAAGGCAAGACGAATCTTCCGTTAGAGGCCAATGTGCGCTGTGTCCTATTGACGGCATATCAACCGTTAACATGGCAATGTTCTTTGGTGCCAAATAATCCCTGAATAAACACCACATATCGGTTTGCAAGCTATCGAGGCCTGCACTAACGATCACAACCGGTTGTGGCTTATCTGTTTTCGCTAGGTGTAAGTTGGCTTTGATCTTCTTATTTTTGTACGGCACCTCAATCTGTTTAACGATCAGCTTGGTGTGTTTAATCGCTTCAGAATACGCCGCATTTGCCAGTACTTGCGCCTGCGCGGCTAGGTTATCGTTTTTAAGATGCGGGTAACCGGCAATACTGAAACACAGAGAGGCCGAGAACAGCTCTTCAGCGACGTCTTCTCCGCTCTTACTATTAGAACGATTTTGGTGCTGCATACCCAGCTTGGTCCACTCATATGCCCAGTTACCACTGTGATAGCCCATCACGGTATCCAACCACTCATCGGTGGTGCGAGAATGGCTTGATGACGCAATTCGCGCCAAAACCGCCTCTTGCTCAATAGGATTCACGCCTTGCCACACCCACTGAAGACGCCTTAAGTTTCGGTACCATGATAAGTTTTGCTGTTCACGCTTTTCATCGAGTAACGTTTCAGAGCTTGGCATATAACGCGTTAACATCGACGTCTCTTTGGCCTGTTTATGCTTTACAAACAAGGTTTCCGACAGGTTCGAGCTCGTTTCTTCTGATTCAGACATGAGGGTACTTAATAGGAAATGGATATCGTTAATAATATAAAAAAAAATGACCCTATAAAGGGTCATTTTTCAAAAAACTTAGCTTACGCTTATTTTACCTTGCGATTTACTGGCTCAACGTAGCTTAGCGTCGTATCCCAAGGTTGCTCAATCCATGTGTCCTGAGCGATATCAACAACGTACTCGTCAAGTAGATCAGCACCAGATGGTTTTGCACATACTGCGATAAGTTTCGCTTTAGGGTACATTTCGCGAAGCTTACGCGCTGTGTCACCACTATCGACAAGGTCTTCAACAATCAGGAAGCCTTCACCATCACCTTCAGGTGCTTTAACTACTGTCATATCACGTTGGTGATCGTGGTCGTAGCTAGAGATACAAATCGTATCTACGTGACGGATACCTAGCTCACGAGCCAAGATTGCACCAGGAACCAAACCACCACGGCTTACAGCCCAGATGCCTTTCCACTGCTCTGCTGGCATTTGCAGTTCTGCAAGTTGACGGCAGTAAGTTTGCATGTTGTCCCAAGTGATAATGAATTTGTTGCTCATAGTATAAAACCTAATAATTTTTCATGTTATTAGAGACTATGCTAGGCATAGCCTCTTCTGCGCTCAACCAAAAATCTAGACGATTAAGCAAAAATGTATTTCAGAATAAAGATAGCTGACATTATCCACACAGCAGGTGAAACGTCACGACCTTTACCACTTAGCAGCTTAATAGCCGCATAAGCGATGAAACCGAGAGAAATACCCTCAGCAATAGAGTACGTCAGCGGCATCAGCAGACATGTTACCACGACTGGTGCTGCTTCCGTAAGATCACGCCAATCAATGCCAACTAGGCCAGACATCATTAGAATTGCTACATAGAACAATGCACCTGATGTTGCGTAGGCTGGAATCATACCTGCTAGTGGCGAGAAGAAAAGCGCTAACAGGAATAAGATACCCACAACGACGGCCGTTAGACCCGTGCGACCACCTTCCGCGACACCCGCAACACTCTCAACGTATGAAGTTGTATTTGATGTACCCAGTAGCGCACCAATAGACGTTGCCGTTGAGTCAGCAAGCAGTGCTTTGTTAAGACGCGGCAGTTTGCCGTCTTCTTTAATAAGGTTGGCTTTCGTTGCAACGCCTACCAAAGTACCCGCAGTATCGAACAAATCGACGAATAAGAAGGCGAAGACCACTGAAATCATACCGATTTCAAATACCGCTGAGAAATCAAGCTGCATGAATGTCGGAGCTAGGCTTGGTGGCGTCGACATGATGCCGCCGTATTGAACATCACCAATCGCAATGCCAATCGCGGTGATAGCAAGAATCGCAATCATCACTGCGCCTTTCACGCCACGGTGAACAAGGGCAATCGTCAGGAAGAAACCCAACGCGCCAAGCATTGGCGCAATCGCAGTAATATCACCCAGTGACACTTTAGTCGCAGGGTTAGAAACAACGATGCCTGCATTGCTCAGTGCAATAAATGCTAGGAAAAGACCGATACCTGCAGAGATACCAACACGTAGAGACATAGGGATCGAGTTAATGATCCATTCACGGACTTTAAAAATGCTTAAGAAAATGAAGATAATGCCCGAGACGAATACCGCAGCCAAAGCCACTTGCCATGTATAGCCCATACCCATCACAACTGCGTAGGTAAAGAACGCATTCAAACCCATACCTGGAGCTTGAGCAATTGGGTAGTTCGCAACAAAACCCATAATGAAACAGCCAAGAGCAGCCGCTAAACAGGTTGCTACAAATACAGCGCCATGGTCCATACCTGCATCAGCTAAAATCATTGGGTTTACAAAAATGATGTAAGCCATGGTTAGGAAGGTGGTTAAGCCAGCGATGATTTCAGTGCGCACATTGGTGCCATTTTCACTGAGTTTGAATAGCTTTTCGAACATTATCGAATCCTATAAGTGTCAAAAGTAAACGTTTGCGTAATCGATTGGCTGTGGATTATAAAGTTATCAAATAACAAATTCCAGATAGAATTAAGACTCTAAATGATATTTTCTTCAATGACATATGAAATATCGCTAACTACAACAATAAAAACAAAATAAAATACCATTAAAAACAATATCTTAAATTAAAAACATTGAACTAAACTCTTTGGTTGTTTTTTCAACTATCTGTTATTTCCATTGAGAATTCAGCGCTATTTCTTCAGATAAAACCCAGTAATAATAGCCTGCCTTTCAACAGAATCGGTAATGACGTTCAAACTGAGATTGTAATATTCAAAAAACAACCGAGATAAATGGCAGAAATTGGCAGGAAAGCTGAGCGAGAAATAGAGGATAAAGTAGCTAGCAAAAAAAACGCCACTCAAAAATGAGTGGCGGTAGAATCTGTCGACCAAAAGGTCGTAAAAAAATTCCAATTATAGGGGGTGAACAAAATGTTCAAGTCACAAGCTTACGGTATTAGTAACCAAAGCTCGTAGGGTATGCAAAGTTACTAGTATAGACAGAGCTATTAATCCAGAACATTGCAGATGGTAAACCTTTCATAACTATCACCTTAATCAATCAATAATACGAATTTGATTTCTCGGTTCCTTGGAGGCGATAAACGGACTCATCCTTTGAGCATTTACTCTTCATCTCAGAAGTTGGTTATTAATATACACCAAAGAAAAAATATTACAAGATATTATTGCGCGGAGTCACGCTTATCGGCAAATCTGGTTAATAAGACAACCAATTACGTAATTAAATTACAAAATAGAGAGACAAACGTTCGCTATCACATCTAATTAACACTTAGATAACGATTAATAAGCAAACGAACCCTACCACTTGCAAAAATTGAAACAATTGAGCTTTATAAGCACTACTCGTCAAATTGCTCTAGTGGTATGCTGTCACGATAAAATAGCCCCATATTTCAGTTTTTTGTGCTAAGTTTCTACCTAACAAAGATCTAAATATATGGTCACCAAATAAAAAAGGAGTCATCCATGTCTGAATTCCGCTCTGAGATTAGTAATTTATCTCCAGCCCCTATCTGGCAGTTCTTTGAGAAAATTTGCTCAATCCCACACCCATCAAAGCATGAAGAAGCGCTTGCTCAATACATCATTGCTTGGGCAACGGAGCAAGGCCTAGATGTGCGTTGTGACCCAACGGGCAACGTATTCATTAAAAAGCCAGCAACACCGGGTATGGAAAACAAAAAAGGTGTGGTGCTGCAAGCTCACATCGACATGGTGCCGCAAAAGAACGAAGACACAGCGCACGACTTTACCAAAGATCCAATCCAACCTTATATCGACGGTGAGTGGGTAACAGCAAAAGGTACAACGCTTGGCGCTGATAACGGCATTGGTATGGCATCTTGCCTAGCGGTTCTTGCATCAAACGAAATCAAGCACGGCCCTATCGAAGTTCTCCTTACGGTCGATGAAGAAGCAGGCATGACGGGAGCTTTTGGTCTTGAAGCGGGTTGGCTAGAAGGTGACATTCTTCTGAACACCGATTCAGAGCAGGAAGGCGAAGTTTACATGGGTTGTGCTGGCGGTAGCGACGGTACCATGACATTTGAGATCGCACGTCAAGCGATTCCAGCAGATTTTGTAACACGCAAGCTCACACTAAAAGGCCTAAAAGGCGGTCACTCTGGTTGTGACATCCATACTGGTCGTGCAAACGCAAACAAACTGCTTGCTCGCTTCCTAGCGGGTCACGCAAAAGAGTTAGACCTTCGCATTGTCGAATTCACAGGCGGCAGTCTTCGTAACGCGATTCCTCGTGAAGGCTTTGTAACGGTCGCGGTACCTGCTGCAAACGAAGAAAAACTAGCGTCACTATACAACGACTACACAGAGCTACTTTCTACAGAGCTTGGTAAAGTAGAAGACAGCATTGTAACTTTCAACGAACAAGCTTCTGTAGAAATGGGCATGCTAGAATTAGCAGACCAAGCTCGTTTTATCGCGGCACTGAATGCATGTCCAAATGGCGTGATTCGTATGAGTGACGAGATAGAAGGCGTAGTCGAAACTTCGCTAAACGTTGGTGTTATCACAACACAAGAGAACTCAATCACGGTGCTTTGCCTGATCCGCTCTCTTATCGACTCAGGTCGCAGCCAAGTAGAAAACATGCTTCGCTCTGTTGCAGAGTTAGCCGTTGCTAATATTGAATTTGGTGGTGCTTACCCAGGTTGGAAACCAGACGCCGATTCAGAAATCATGCATATCTTCCGAGATATGTACCAAGGCATCTACGGCCATAAGCCAAACATCATGGTTATCCATGCAGGCCTTGAGTGTGGTCTATTTAAAGAACCTTACCCGAACATGGATATGGTTTCTTTTGGTCCAACCATCAAATTCCCGCACTCTCCAGATGAGAAAGTGAAGATTGATACGGTTGAACTATTCTGGAACCAAATGGTTGCACTGCTTGAAGTGATCCCAGAAAAGGCATAATTCGATTAGCGGTCGATATAACTACCGCTTGCCGATACAAAATAAAACAGGTACTCATTAAGGTACCTGTTTTTGTTTGTATATAAGGTTAAGCGTGGGCTGCTGCGTAAGCAGAAAGTTCATCGATAGAGGTCTCTGCCACCACTTCACCGTCAATAAAGTACGTCACAACATCACCGTCACGAACACCAACCAGCGTGGCCGTTTCACCCGTTTGGTAAGTGATTTCCATCTGTACAGTGTTCTCATCAACTTGGAACATATCACCGCGTTCGATAATGCGGTTTTGAGTGAGAGGCCCTACAGGCGCTTCAGTCAGAGATTCATCAAGCTTATGGTTGATATCAAAGTACGTGTCAGCATCGGTATCAAAAATATGCGGAGCACCCGTTAGTGGATTGCTACCCGTCCAGAACTCCAGCGAATTAAATACCACATAATCCACAGCAATCGTGATGCCGTACGCAGGTGCTAAAAGCATATTCAAGCCACCACGAGCATAACGGTTGTCAACGGCCTTAATATTCGCCTCCATGAGCTTACCCGTCACTGCGTTGCTACCAACACAGCCAGATAGCGCCGCAGAAACTACTGTCAACGCTACGATGTTTTTCATTGTTTTTTTCATTTAGATCTCAATTTCGTTTATTCACCCTCAAAAAAAGGCGCTGGATGATAGCAACCATTGGCCTAAGGAGCATCAAAATAAAATTATAAATCGTCAAAAAAACGACAATTCACAGCCCATAAGCGATAGAAAATAGAACGAAATCAATAAAAAAGCCCCAATAAACTTTTAACTAGAAAGAGAAAAGTTATATTGGGGCTTTTATTATAGGTCCCTTATCTTAAAATTAAGGGACCTATAAGTTAATCGTGCACTGAATTACTCAGCGTCTTCTTGCTCTTCTGAACGAGCTTTAGCGCGCGCTTCACGTGCTTGCTCAGCTTTAAGCTCTTTCGTGTGACGCAATTCGTCACGCTCTTTACGCTGCTCTGATTTACGCTCGTTACGTTCAGCTTGGTTTGCGATGAAAGATGCTAACTCTTTCTCTGCCCACTCTTGTGCTAGAGCTTCAGTTTCGAAACCAGACTCACGCTTAGATACCGTTGTGCTACGAGACGTTACTTGACGAGTAATCTCTGCGCACCAACCATTGCGTTTTTCTGTAAGGCGGATATCAAATTTTTTGTTCTTAGACATGTTCTATTTTTTCCTAAGGGAGATCATTAAGGGATCGGTCAACTTTGATAACTCCATCTAAGTGAGCATCTTTAACACCATCCCTTGGTAAGCGCGGTATTAGAGCACAAATCCATAAATATTGCTGCAAATATTTGCAGCGGATCACACTCTAATACTGCAAAACGTTTGCGCTTGATTTCAATGGGTTCATCAGCCTAGGTTCACCATCAACTTGAGCTCTATTTTATCGAACACAATCAAATGAACTATGCTCAAACAGAGAGAAAAGAAAGAGATAGCCAGCTTAGTCACTTAGTCACTTAGTCACTTAGTCACTTAGTCACTTAGTCAAGCATACAACCTCTACTGCCTCACCTACTCCGCCGATAATTAAAATAGCTAAGGAGTTGCTATGGATAGTTTCATCACACATTTACCTAAGGTCGAGCTGCACGTACACATAGAAGGCACATTAGAACCAGAACTGATGTTCGATCTCGCCAAGCGCAATAACGTGTCGATTCCCTTTGAAACCCCTAACCAAGTGCGAGACGCGTACCAATTCCACAACCTTCAGTCCTTTCTCGGCATCTATTACCAAGGTGCAAACGTGCTGATTCATGAACAGGATTTCTACGACCTGACGTGGGCTTACCTAGTAAAATGCGAGCAAGATAACGTGGTTCATACCGAAATATTCTTTGACCCTCAAACCCACACTGAGCGTGGTATAGCCTTTGAAACTATCGTTAGTGGAATTACCCAAGCTTTAGAACAAGCGGAGCAAGAGCTTGGCATCAGCAGCCAGCTGATCCTGTGCTTTCTACGCCACCTTGATGAAGAGAGCGCTTTTGAAACACTCAAGCAAGCCCTGCCCTATAAAGATAAGATCATTGCTGTCGGACTCGATTCATCAGAGCAAGACCACCCGCCAGAGAAGTTCAAGCATGTCTTTCAAGAGGCGATCAACCACGGATTCTTAACCGTCGCCCACGCTGGCGAAGAAGGCCCAGCGCAAAATATTATCGATGCATTGAGCTTGCTAAGTATCGCCCGAATTGATCATGGTGTTCGCTGTGTTGAAGATGACAACCTGATGGAACAGCTAATCGCCAAACGTATACCGCTGACGGTCTGCCCGCTATCGAATATTAAGCTCAAGGTATTTGATACCATGCAACAGCACAACATCGTCGAGTTACTGAGAAAAGGGCTGTGCGTCACCATCAATTCCGATGATCCGGCTTACTTCGGCGGCTATATGAATGATAACTTCCTCGCCGTTGCCAATGCTCACCCAGTGACAAAAAGCGAATTAGCACAATTCAGTGTTAATGCTATCGAAGCCAGTTTCATCTCGCCTCATGCCAAACAAGATCTCATCACTCAGGTACGCCAATACCTTGCTGCGAATACTTAATGAGTTATCAAGATAAGAAAGGGAAGCTCTGAGCTTTCCCTTTCTGTATGAGGTGATAATCCATTGGCTTAGCCCGGATGGCCATCTACTCTTGGCGTTAACAGCAGCATCCCAAATTTCCAGATAAACAGCCCAAATGCTAACGTCCATAATCCCGCGCTGATGTTGACCATCTCAAATAAATACGCAGGGAAGAAAGTCACACCTAAACTACGAACCAGCGCGGCAATAAATATCGCTGAAAACGCTAGCGCCATGCTTGGTCCTTTGTAAATCGCACGACCAGTGTGTCCCATTGTCACTCGCGTAATCATCGCCAGAATCAAACCGCTCAAGCCACCAATCGCAAACAGGTGCAACATGTTATGACTCGCAAATGGGTTATCTAACAAACCACGTAACAACAAGCTTAAAGGGATACACAAGTAAGCCGCGTGCAGTGACCACACCAAAGGTTCAGACAAGGTTGTCCAAGGCTTCCAGCGGATAAATCGCACCAACTGAGTCACGCCAGCAAACACCATTAGCTCATTACCTACTTGAGCAAAGGTGAGTGGGAAAAAGCTCAAAACAAACAGCCCTACCAAAGGCAAGTTTGCCAACCATTCCAACCACACCAATGGCTGCGCTTTTTCAAAATCAAAACGACGCGCTGTGAAGAAAGGGATCACTCGCCCTCCCATCACTGAAAGTAGCAAGGTAAACCACCACAACATCGCCTGCCATACCGCAGACGATGGGAATGGAGGCATACCCTTAATGGTCGCGTAGCTAGCAAAGTTCGCCACGATAGCCAATATAAACAGCGGCACGAAGAACAGGTTCTTCCAACCTTTCGCTTGAACGACTCGAAAACCAATTTCGTAAGCGGCAAAGATCAAAAATAGCGCTTCAATCGAAGAGATCAGCCATAGCGGAGCAGGAGTCCAAAACAGAACGCGTGGGGCGAGCCACAAACCAACCAAGGCTGCTAATCGATAGTGTTTGGTTCCATTGATCCCCGTCCAAGTTTGTACCGCCGTTAACACAAAGCCGACCACAATCGCCATCGCAAAGCCGAATAACATCTCATGGACATGCCACCACAGTGCTGGCACGTTTAGTATTTCTGGCTGACCGTTTTGGAACATGATGACCCAAACCACAATCGCGATCACAGCATAGAGACTGCCTAAAAAGAAGAAAGGTCTAAAACCTAAGCGAAGATAAGCAGGAATCGCATCTTCGACACTTTTATCGGTGATATTTAACAAACTCGTTCCTTATTTCAGATAACAAGCCAAGCGTGGCTTCTAGGAATGGCTATAGAATAGTCCATTAATGGTGCAGTAATTTCTACTGTCATAGTTCATTCAACGTTGCACGAAACGCGCCAAATAAGGAAATCATTTAAAAACAGCACAGTACGAATATTCCAAGCCTCAGGTTGAGTCAATTAGACATCATAAAACAAGTCATATTGACACTTAAGTGTATGTACAGAAAACGGCTGACTTTTGGTTTAGCTGCACATATAGTAAGGCTAGACTTAACTGGAACCACTCTGACGAGGAATGCGATGTATATTTTTGGTTATGGCAGCTTGATCAACTCATCTTCACGTCAACTTACCGGTCAAACTGGACAAGCGATCCCTGCTATTGTCCATGGCCTAGTTCGTCACTGGAGCAAGATCGATGACAGCTATGTTTTATCACCTTTGATCGTCAATCTTGGTGAAGGTCAAGTGAATGGTGTTTTGCTTGAGGTGGATGATGTGGCATTGGCTGAATTTGATCGTCGTGAACGTGGATATCACCGAATCGAACTCAAAGCCTCTCAGATAGAAAGCCAAATCGAGTTCAAGCAGGATCAATCGATCTGGGTATACATCAAAGATGAAATTCAAGCGCCTTGTGAGAACAGCCCTATCGTTCAAACCTATGTCGATACGGTATTGGCAGGATGCCTAGAGGTGTCCGAAAGCTTTGCGGCGCACTTTGTTAAACACACGCAAGGCTGGCATCACCCATTAGAAAATGATCGTCACCAGCCAAAATACGGTAATCTTGCTGGGGTGTCGGATCACCACCACAGTGTGATTGATGGTTTGATACTGAGTGTACGCAGCGAGTGATTACACCGATTTCAAATCGCCCAGTGAAATTAAACGCCTTCTACTGCCAGTCATCAATACCTCGACATTGAGGTAACGGCTTTAGTATTTGGCCTACTATGATCTTTTTACTCTATTCGCTGGACTCCTCTAGCACAGCCAAGATTTTGTTCACATAAAACAAAGAGTGCTCTCGATATGAAACCTCTCTAAAAATTTCATGAGCCACACCTAAACATTGTGCCTAGAGCGCTTATTTGAATTTAGTTTCCCCTAACCTGTGATCCGAACATTAATTTGATAGTCGTTTACTCAATAACGACTAAACTATAGTGTCGCCTACCTTTTTTGAGAAAACCTAAATGCCGAATGCTGATTCCACCCTAAATAAACGCATGGGAATCGTTGCGCTCACCTGGCCAATTTTTGTCGAAGTTCTACTGAGAACTGCCCTTAACACCAGTGATGTATTCATGCTATCGGGGTACTCAGACAAAGCCGTGTCTGCGGTGGGTGTTATCTCTCAAATTTCCTTTTTTCTGATCATCGTCTCTACCATGGTCAGTAGCGGTACGGGGATTTTAATCGCGCAATATAACGGTTCATCTCGTACTCAAGAGAGCGCTCACGTAGGCGTTGCTAGCATCATACTGGCCATGATTACCGGTGTGTTACTCAGTATTATTGCGATACTTGCCGCTGAGCATTTTATCCCGCTCTATCAACTGGAACCTCAAGTTGAACAATACGCTCAAGAGTATCTGTTCATCAGTGGTGCCCTCACCTTCAACGTCACCATCGGCGTAGTACTAACCACCATTTTACGCAGCCATGGCTACTCAAAATCACCAATGGTGATCAACATGATTTCAGGTGTCATCAATGTCTTTGGTAACTACTGCGCCTTATATCAACCTTTTGGGCTGCCAGTCCTTGGTGTACAAGGGGTGGCAACCGCAACCGTGATTAGCCAAGTGATAGGAATGGTGATCTTGATTGTTGTCGTCAGAAATAAAGGGATTGATCTACCTCTCACACAGTTTCGATCGGTACCAAAATCCATCTATCAGAAAATCATTAAGATCGGTTCAATGAACGCGGGAGAAGTGCTCTCTTACAACATGGCGCAGATCACCATAATGTTCTTTGTGGTGCAGATGGGGACAGCTTCATTAGCAGCATTCACCTACGCACAAAACATCTCCCGACTCTCTTTCGCCTTTGCGTTGGCAATTGGTCAAGGCAGCCAGATCCAAACGGGTTATTACATTGGTAAGGGGTGGATTGATGAAATTACCAGCCGCGTGCAGCGCTATTTTGTGGTGGGCTTTATCGCCTCGACCACGATTACCTGCCTGGTTTATCTGTTCCGCTTTGAAATTATCGATCTGTTTACTCAAGATCCAGAGATCATAGCCCTCGCCATCGCACTGCTCACCGGCTCAATAGTTCTTGAAGCGGGACGAGTTTTTAACCTGATCTTCATCTCATGTTTGAAAGCGACAGGCGACATTAAGTTCCCCGTAAAAATGGGGATACTCAGCATGTGGGGGATTGGGGTTGCCATGAGCTATTTGCTTGGCGTGCACTGGGGCTATGGGGTATTCGGAGCTTGGATGGCAATCGCGATGGACGAGTGGTTTCGTGGCATCGTCATGGCGCATCGCTGGAGAGCTCAGAAGTGGACTCGATTCTCTTTCTAACTGATTGATAGCCTTAAATTTGCTTCACGCAAAAGAAAAAGCGCTAGGGGGATCTAGCGCTTTAAGACCAACCAAGTCCATTTAGTCTGGCAGAGCTTTTAGCTACATTAGTCAGGTGCAGCCATTTTTTCACTTAGGTAAATCAAAAATTCTATTCTTTACGGCTATTTCACACCGTAATTTAAGTATAGTCAGGTTCTAATAATAAACCGGATTTTTCTAAAAATAGTTAGTGGCGACGAACCATCGCTGCAAATTACTCCGTAATCACCATTGAGACAGCATGCGTAATCAGTTCTCTAAGTCGCTTATTTTTATCATCTAACTGCTTGGTCTTTCGATACACAAGCTGGATATCAAAATCCGGTACTTCAATCGGTGGCTTCACTGCCAGTAAGGTTTCTTCGCTATCAATGTCTTTACGGGCAACAAGTTTGGGAACAATACAGAGCAACGCTCGGCCTCGAATCAGTCGTTTTACCGTTAGAAAATTGCTGGAAGATATTGCGACTTTTCGGTTAAGGCCTAATTCCGCCAAGCGAGTATCGACACCTGTTTTCAAAGATCCATCTGGCGACACCAGTGCATGTTCAACCGCAACAAACCGCTCTAAAGACATCGGCGGCTCAATGGACAGAACCGACTGATCAAATAGACAAACATGTTGCTCTGTGTACACATGTTTTGTTCGGTATAGAGCTGGCACCTCACCAAAACTGCCTATCGTAATATCAAGCTTCGCGTCTTCAAAGACTTGCTGGTAGTTGGTTCGGTTGACGTTAAACAACGCCACTTGGGAATCCGGAGAAGAGTGCTTAATAAGATCAAACACTACGGGGGCAAACATCTGCTCCGCATAATCGGTAAGGCCAATCTTCCAAGTCCCGTTATAGGTCGCAGCATCAAACGGTTTAGACAGCAGTACCTCAGATTGAATGGTATTGAGTAAAGCCTCTACCGTACCCGATAATTCAACGGCTCGCTCGGTCGCTTGCATCTTACTACCGACCCGCTCAAACAAAGGGTCATCAAACAGCTTTCGAAGCCTTTGTAGGCTATGACTCATCGCAGATTGGCTGACATAGCAACGCTCAGCAGCCTTACTTACACTGTTGGTTTGATACAGAGCCTGCAGTGCAATCAATAAATTTAGGTCGATACCTTTCCAGTTAAAATCAGCCACTCATAAAACCCATATCATTCATACTTATAATTAAAACAATTAATTTGAATCATAATCCAACTCACCCTAAATTACGCTAAACATTTATCTGGGATCGAGCATGCTTTCAATTTTTAAAACTTTTTTCTGGCTTGGCTGGATTAGCTTTGGGGGACCAGCAGCACACATTGGCTACTTCCGTAAAACCTTTGTTGAGAAACTGAATTGGTTATCCGACGAAGAATACGGGCAGATTGTCGCCCTCAGTCAATTTCTGCCGGGGCCGGGGTCAAGTCAGGTTGGCTTTGCGGTTGGCTACAAGAAAGGAGGCTTAACCGGTGCTATTGCTGCATTTGTAGGCTTCACTTCCCCATCTGTCATTCTGATGCTGATATTAGCCTTAGTCAGCAACCAGCTATTGGAAGCACCACTTTTCAATTCAATCGTTCACGGGCTTAAGTTGTTAGCAGTAGTTGTTGTAGCTGATGCAACCTTTGGTATGTACAAGAACTTTTGCCAATCGAAGATAGCGACCGCCTTATGTGTGATTACCGCGATTGTTCTGCTACTGATTCCAGGCATCTGGCCTCAAGTTTTAGTACTTCTATTTGCAGCGATAGTTGGTAGTAAGTTCTTGACGTCTCAAGAGCTAAAAACGACGCCTTCAACAAAAAAAATATCGGTAACGCCACTCGTGATTTTTGTGGGGCTATTAGTAGGCCTACCTCTATTCAGTGCTTATTCTCAGGGTATTGAAGTGTTTGGCTTGTTCTACCAAGCAGGCAGTTTAGTGTTCGGTGGCGGACACGTGGTACTTCCGTTATTGCAAAATAGTATTGGTGAACAACTGTCACAAGATGCATTTCTAACAGGCTATGCCGCTGCCCAAGCCGTACCCGGCCCGATGTTTACACTCGCGACTTATCTAGGTTATGTGCTGATGCCTTCAGCTCCCATAGCAGGCGCATTGCTCGCTACAATTGCCGTATTCTTACCAGGATTCTTATTGCTACTCGGGGTACTGAAAAACTGGCAGGCTATCGCGAGTAAACCGTTGGTCGCAGGCGCTCTAACTGGTGTGAATGCGGCAGTTGTAGGTTTATTGCTGGCAGCCCTGTATCAACCAATCTTCATAAGCGCAGTGAGTAGTGGTTTAGACTTCGCTTTGATCATTGTTGGCGTGTGGCTATTGAAAACGATGAAGATGCCGATCGTAGGGTTAGTGGGCGTGTTCATGTTATTTGGCGCAATGACTAGGGCGTGTTGATCTTTGCTGTACATTTCGCGTTCAACAATACATCGGTAGCCACATCAACATGAATGCCAGCG